>CAMLKO010000168.1 GCA_946480495.1 uncultured Caulobacteraceae bacterium | reverse complement strand
CCGACGCCGAAGGTGCTGCACCCCGTCGCCGGCCGCACCATGCTCGACCACGCCATCGACGCGGCGCAGGCGCTGGGCTGCGAGAAGGTGGTGGTGGTCTGCGGCGTCCACAGTCCCGAGGTCGGCGAGCACGCCAAGAGACGCGGCGTCGAGGTGGCGGTCCAGGATCCGCCGCTCGGCACCGGACACGCGGTGCTGGCGGCCCGCGAGGCGTTGAGCGGATTTTCGGGCGACGTCGTGGTCACCTATGCCGACGTGCCGCTGCTGACCGCCGACTGCATCGGCTCGCTGTTCGACCTGCACAGCGAGGGCGCCGACGTCGCGGTGCTGGGCTTCCAGGCGGCCGATCCCGCCGCCTACGGGCGGCTGATCATCGATCCCCGCCAGGGCCTGCTGCGCATCGTCGAGGCCAAGGACGCCAGCGAGGCCGAGCTGAAGGTGAAGGCCTGCAATTCCGGCGTGCTGGCGGCCGACGCGGGGCTTCTCTTCGAGCTGCTCGGGCGGGTGACCAATGAGAACGCCAAGGGCGAGTACTACCTGACCGACGTCGTGGGCCTGGCCCGCGCGCGCGGGCTCACGGCCAGGGTGGCGTTCGCGCCGGAAGACACGGTGCACGGCGTCAACTCGCAGGCGGAACTGGCGACCGCCGAGCGGCTCTGGCAGCAGCGCCGCCGCGCCGAGCTGATGGCGGACGGCGTCTCGATGCAGGCGCCGGAGACGGTGTTCCTCGCCTGGGACACCAGGGTCGAGGGCGGCGCGGTGATCGAGCCCAACGTGGTCTTCGGCCCCGGCGCCATGGTCGAGAGCCGCGCCGTGATCCGCGCCTTCAGCCATCTGGAGGGCGCGGTGGTCCGTTCCGGCGCCCTGATCGGCCCCTACGCCCGCCTGCGCCCCGGCGCCGACATCGGCGAGGACGCCCACATCGGCAACTTCGTCGAGGTCAAGAAGGTCAAGGTCGGCGCGGGCGCCAAGGCCAACCACCTCTCCTATCTCGGCGACGGCACGGTCGGGCCGAAGGCCAACATCGGGGCCGGCACCATCTTCTGTAACTACGACGGCTTCGACAAATTCGAGACCCATGTGGGCGCGGGCGCCTTCATCGGCTCCAACACCGCGCTGGTGGCGCCGGTGAAGGTGGGCGAGGGCGCCTACACCGGCTCCGGCTCGGTGATCACGAAGGACGTGGCGGCCGACGCCCTGGCGCTGGAACGCAGCGCGCAGACCGAAAAGCCCGGCTGGGCGGCCCGCTTCCGGGCGATGAAACAGGCTCGGAAAAAGAAATGAGCGCGGACGCACAGAAACAGGCATCGGGTGCGGCCGCGGCCGAACTGGTCGAAAACGGCATGGTCGTGGGGCTGGGCACCGGCTCGACGGCGGTCTGGTTCGTCAAGGCGCTGGCGGCGCGCGGACTCGACATCCAGGGCGTTCCGACCTCCGAGAACACCGGCGCGCTGGCCCGGGAGCTGGGCATCCCGCTGATGACGCTGGACGATGTGAAGTCCATCGACCTCACCGTCGACGGCGCCGACGAGATCGGCCCCGGCCTGTCGCTCATCAAGGGCGGCGGCGCGGCCCTGCTGCGCGAGAAGCTGGTGTGGGAGGCCTCGGACCGCTGCGTGGTCATCGCCGATGCGGCCAAGAAGGTCGACGTGCTCGGCAAGTTCCCGCTGCCCATCGAGGTCGTCCGCTTCGGCCATCCGCACACCGCCCGCAAGCTCGCCGACATCGCCGCCGAGTTCGAGCTGCTGCCGCCCCGCCTGCGCAAGGCCGAGCGCGGCATCGTCGTCACCGACGGCGGCAATGTGATCTACGACGTCCCCTCGGGCGCCATACCAGACCCGGCGGCGCTGGCGGCCGCGCTGAAGAGCGTCACCGGCGTCGTCGACCACGGCCTCTTCCTCGACCTCGCCGACGAGGCGCTGATCGGGACCGACGAGGGCGTGGTGCGTCTGACGCCGTAAGCCCCTACATACGCCCAAGCTGACTGCAGGAAGACCGGAGCGCCCGATGGCCTACGAATACGACCTCTTCGTCATCGGCGCCGGCTCCGGCGGCGTCCGCGCGGCCAGGATCGCGGCCATGAGCGGCGCGAAGGTGGCGGTCGCCGAAGAGCACCGCGTCGGCGGCACCTGCGTCATCCGCGGCTGCGTGCCCAAGAAGTTCATGGTCTACGCCAGCGAGTTCTCCAGCCACTTCCAGACCGCGCAGGGCTTCGGCTGGTCCGGCCTCGACGGCGCGACGTTCGACTGGAAGACCTTCATCACCGCCAAGGACATCGAGATCGCCCGGCTGTCGGGCATCTACGTCACCAACCTGCAGAAGGCCGGCGCCGACCTCGTCCACGCCCGGGCCGTGCTGAAGGACGCCCACACCGTCGAGATCGTCGGCAAGAACCAGACCGTCACCGCCGACAAGGTCCTGATCGCCACGGGCGGCCGCCCCATCAAGCCCGACGTGCCCGGCGCCGAACACGCCATCACCTCTGAGGAGGCCTTCCATCTCGAGACGCTGCCCAGGTCGATCCTGATCGTCGGCGGCGGCTACATCGCCGTCGAGTTCGCGGGCATCTTCGCGGGGCTGGGCTCGGAAGTGACGCTGCTCTACCGCGGCCCCAACATCCTGCGCGGCTTCGACGACGACATCCGCACCCACCTCGCCCACGAGATGGAGCGGCGCGGCATCAAGATCGTGCTGGCCTGCGAACACACCCGCATCGAAAAGACCGACGCCGGCCTCGTCAGCCACTTCTCCAACGGCATCGACGTGACGACCGAGCAGGTGATGTTCGCCACCGGCCGCGAGCCCTACGTGAAGGGCCTCGGCCTCGAGACCGCCGGCGTCGAGCTGAACGAGCGCGGCGCGGTGAAGGTCGACGAGTTCTCCAAGACGACCGCCGACAACATCTGGGCTGTCGGCGACGTCACCGACCGCATCAACCTCACCCCGGTCGCCATCCGCGAGGGCCAGGCCTTCGCCCAGACGGTGTTCATGGACCAGCCGACCAGCTTCGACCACGAGGCGGTCGCCACCGCCGTCTTCTCCCAGCCGCCCATCGGCACGGTGGGTCTGACCGAGGCGCAGGCCCGTCACCAGCACGGCAAGGTCGACATCTACCGCGCCGTCTTCCGGCCCATGAAGATGACCTTCTACGGCGGCGAGGAGCGCTGCCTGATGAAGCTGGTGGTCGACGCCAGGACCGACAGGCTGCTCGGCGTCCACATGGTCGGCCCCGACGCCCCCGAAATCATCCAGATGGCCGCCATCGCGCTGAAGATGGGCATCACCAAGGCCCAGTGGGACCAGACCTGCGCGGTCCACCCCACCGCCGCCGAAGAGTTCGTCACCATGCGCGAGAAATACCTCCCGCCGGAGCTCGGCGCGGTGGCCTGAAAGCACGCCCTTGCCGCTTAACCATCGCTAACCGCCCGCAGGCGCATTATTTTGCCTTCGAAAGGCGGGTGGGGTATTAGCCCCGCTCCCATTTACCGAGTGTAGCCATGACCGACCGCTGGGCGCCCGCGTCCTGGAGAGAAAAGCCTGCGAAGCACATCCCGACGGACTATCCGGACGCGGATGCGCTGGCGCGTGTGGAGACCGAGCTTCGCCGCATGCCGCCGCTGGTTTTTGCAGGCGAGGCGCGCCGGCTCAAAGGTCTGCTAGGCGACGTCGCGCAGGGAAAGGCCTTCCTCCTCCAGGGCGGCGATTGCGCCGAGAGCTTCAAGGAATTCGCGGCCGACAACATCCGCGACACCTTCCGCCTGATCCTGCAGATGGCGGTGGTGCTGACCTTCGCGGGTGGAAAACCGGTCGTGAAGGTCGGCCGCATCGCCGGCCAGTTCGCCAAGCCGCGCTCGGAGCCCATCGAGACGCAGGGCGACGTGACGCTGCCGTCCTACCGGGGCGACATCATCAACGGCATGAACTTCGAGCCCGCCGAGCGCGAGCCCGATCCCG
>CAMLKO010000167.1 GCA_946480495.1 uncultured Caulobacteraceae bacterium | reverse complement strand
CGCGCGCATATGCGGATGCGGGGATGCGGGCGCAGGGATGCGGGGAGGTGCGCGCGTGTATGCGGGCGTCTGTTGGGGGCGGGTTGAGGCGGTTGCGGCGAGGGTTCGGCGGATCATCCAGCCATTATGCGCCCGGCTAGCGGGGCGGGGATAAGTCCGCGGGAGCGCAGGGTCGAGAGTGGCCGGATGTCTCCAGTTGGCATGTCTCGCTTTGGGCAAAGAAACAGGCGGTCGCCGGGGTGGCGACCGCCTCAGTTGATCCGGTTCAGAGGGGACCGAAGCCGGAGGGAGCGCTAGCCGCCGAAGCCGACGGCGATCTTGAAGTAGGGACCGTCCATAGTTCGGTCGACGTCGTTGCGCTCGTCATAGCCGGCGTCGAGGACGTTGAAGTATCGCTCCCACTTGTAGCCGGCCCCTACCTTCACGCGGCCGACTTCGTAAGCAAGCCCAAGGCCGAGTTCGAGGACGGGCGCGGTCACGTTCTTGCTGCGCGGGGCGATGACAATGGGCGTATCGACCAACTGCGGCAGCCGATAGACGTTGCTATACTTACCGTTGAGGTAGTCCTCGGCCTGAGTGCCGGTGACCTTGGTATTCTGCTTGCCAAACAGCACGCCGCCGGTCAGCGCCCACTCCAGGTCCAGGTGACCGGCCTCCTTGCTGCCGAGCAGCCGTTGAGCGGCGTCCCACGACAGCGTCGGGCCCGCGCCCTTGAATTCCCGCTCGGCGTCGACCGAGGCGCGGTAGTGGTGACGCGAAACACTCATCAGCGCCCAGCCTTCCGGCAGATACCAATCCGGAATGCCGTCCATCGTGGCCTGGGTCGTGGAGTCAAACGACGCGTAGCGCAGCCCCGCGCTGAAGGTGGAGTGACTGTCGCCGAGCATCCCCAGGCCCACGTCCTTGCCGACCCCGAAATCGGCGACCGTGTGCTCTTCCTTCTCCCGGATGGTGGAGTCGGACCAATCGGGCGACTTCGCCACCAGCCTGGAATTGTAGTAAGGAGAAGCCGGGTCGCAGAAAAAGGCCAGCGGATGGTCCGCGGGAACCCCGCAGACAGTCGCCCCCTCACTCAAGTGCATCTGGGGATTGTTCTTGTTGGCCCTGCCGTACCGAACCGCGCCGGTGACGCTCCACTGGGAAGAATCCGGTTGGTAAGTCAGGCGGATCTGGCGGCCATCGCCCCAGTCGAGATCGTTATCCTGCCTGGCGGACGGACTGATCGCTTCCGAGAAGGATTGGAACCCTGCCGGCGCCGCGCGTTCGGCTGGAGCATCCTGCCGCTGCACCTGCCCGCTGAGCTCGACCGTGAGCGGGTAGGGTTCGCCCGCCGGGTGGTTCGGGTTCGCGCCCGTCCACCACGGACCACCTGAGAAATCCTTGGTGACCCGCAGTCCGTAGAGACGCGGCTCAGTCAGGAAGACATTGGTGGTCAGGCCGGTGTCGTCCGAGTTCAGGAAGGAGCCGGTGATGCTGTCACGGTCCATCACGTTCTTGATGTAGGCCATCACCTTCCAGCCCGCGTCCTCGTTGCTGAAGATCGCCGCCAGGTTGACGTTGGTATAGGCCTTGAGCTTGTCGTAGCCCGGCATGTTGAAGACGCGCGTCCAGGCTTCCGACTGGTAATAGAGGTCGGTGTGAAGCGTCATCAGCCAGTTCGACGGCAGCGGAATCGTGTAATCGGCGGTGACTGTAGCGGTGAAGTGCGGCGCGTTCGGCAACTCGTGGCCGCCGAGGGGCTTGAAGAAGCCTTCCCCGTGGTTGTTGCCGTAATCAAAATTGGGGTTGAAGCCGGGATAATTGACATACGTGAGGGAGCCGTTCCCTGGCATGTCGATGGGCTGCGTGCCCCCAAAAATGCCTTGGGTGAGTGTGGGGTTTGCGACGTATGGCAGGAAGGTGACCGGATCCACCCCGAAGGCGTAGGCCATCTCGCACGGCCCCATGTTGCCACCGCCATACATCGGGTAGCGCATGTTGGTTTGCCCGGTGCCCAGCCCCTGATCGAAAACGGCGAGCGGCAACACGCAGTTGGACGGGAACGTCGGGAACGGCCGGATCACCACCCACGGGTCTGCGCTGTCGGGACCGTGGCCGTAATTGCGCTCCATAATGTCGACGGCTTGTTCTCCGTCGGCGATGCGGGTGTTTTCGTACCCACCCTTGAAGCCGAAACGCAGGTTCTCGAGCGGACGCCAGTCGGCCTCGACCTCCAGACCCCAGACCTTGGCGTCGAAGTTATAGTTTACCGCCGACCGGTCGATGATCTGGGAAACCTGATAGCCCTTGTAGTCGTAGTAGAAGGCCGCCAGGTTGAGGGTCATTTTGCCATCAAGCAGCGTGTTCTTGGCGCCGATCTCGAACGCGTTGACGAACTCGGGGTCGAAGGTTTTCGGCTTGGTCACGGAGTCCGCCAAGATGATGTCGGCGACCTCTTTGGTCCACGCCACGACACTGCTGGGCGGCGGGTTGGAGCCGCCAGCCTTGTAGCCGTGGGCGTAGGACGCATAGAGCAGCGTCTGGTCAGTGAATGCCAGATCCGGTTTCCAGTCGATCGCCAGGCGACCCGTCGGCTCGCGCCATTCCTGCTCTTGCACGTTCAAGGTCGTAAGGCCGACAGTATCGGCGGACAGCAGCATGCTCGGGATGCGCGGCGCCTCCTTCTTGTCCACCGTCCAGCGCAGGCCGGCCGTCAGCTTGAGGTTGTCAGCAAGATTGTAGTAGGCCTCACCGAACACCGCGTAGGAGATCAATTTGTACGGATTTTTGCTGAGGAAGTAGTTGTGTCCCAGATCGTTGACGCTCTCGATCGGATTGGGATCGATATACGGGCAGCCGATCAGGGTTTGAACGACGTTGGGGTTCGGGGACTCAAGACCGCGCCCCAGACATTCGTGGTTGTCGCTGACGCCGGCCTGCCAGGGCGGCAGCGAACTTACAGGATTGTATGCCCCGCCCGACGCCGCGAACATCGTGAGGGTGTTGATGAACACATAATACTTCTCTTCGGTGTCATAGCGAAGGAAGTTGGCGCCCAGGCTGAAATTGAACGGGCCTTCGTAGTTGGACGAAACCCGGAATTCCTGGCTGAACTGGCTCGACTTCGCGCGGGACACGTCCACGGCCACGAGCCGATCTGCACATCCCACCTGCGGATCGCAGAACACCGCCCCGGAGGCTCCAGGCTCGAGATAGTCCGAAGGAGGGCGTGCCCAGGTACTTCCCGCCCCGATCGAGAAGGCGCCGCTCGCGGTGTTGAACCGGTTGTAATCCTGCTTCGAGAAGATCGTGTCGTAGAGATAACTTGTTTCCGACGTCACCGTCAGCGCATCGCTGATGTCAGCGTTCCATTGAAGCTCGACGAGGTCTGTCTTGGCGCGATAATCGGGATCGATCGTAGACTCGATCACGCGCAAATCTGGCGACTGAACGAGGCTGGCATAGGGATTGAAATTAGGCGTGAACGGCAGATAGAAGGCTGCGAAGGGGTTGAAATAGGGGAGTGAGTATCCGTTGGGCGCTTCATAAGAGTCCGGAGAGTAGAGCGAGGCTGGCAGACAGCCTTGGCTGTAAACGTTGCTGTAAAGCGCGCCGAGACCTCCGCCATTTCCATTGACGCCAGGCGCCTGGATCGCCAGCGGTCCCAACGTCGTCCGGTCGTCCTGATGACAAAGCTGCTTGCCCGAGCGCAGGCGGTCGTCCTTCTCCTGGAAGTGTTCCCAGATCAGGTTGACGTCGATCTTGTCGGTCGGCGCGACGCGCAGCGACAGGCGCGTCGACCAGAGATCGCGGCCATCGATCTGATTGCCGGTGATCTGGTTGGTGTCGTAGCCGTCACGCTTGGTCCAGGCGCCGGCCACGCGCAACGCAACCTTGTCCTCGACCAGCGGGATGTTGAGCATGCCCTCCAGCCGGTGGCTCTTGTAGTTGCTGACGTCGAGGGACGCCTTCGCCTCGT
>CAMLKO010000166.1 GCA_946480495.1 uncultured Caulobacteraceae bacterium | reverse complement strand
CCGCGCTCGCGCAGGCTGCGCAGGGTCTCGGCCTTGTCGCGCTTGGCGAAGCGCTTGCCGTCGGGGCCAAGCAGCAGGCGGTGGTGGCGGTAGGTCGGGGTGGGCAGGTCCAGCAGCGCCTGCAGCAGGCGCTGGATGTGGGTGGCTTCGAACAGGTCCTCGCCCCGGATCACGTGGGTGATCTCCTGCAGGGCGTCGTCGACCACGACGGCGAGGTGATAGGCGACGCCGACGTCCTTTCGGGCCAGCACCACGTCGCCCGCCAGTTCCGGCTGGGCGCGGACGACGCCCTTGCCCTCCTCGATGAAGGTGAGGCCCGCCCAGTTGCCTACCGCCGCCCGCGCCGCATCCAGCGACAGCCGCCAGGCGTAGGGTCGGCCTTCTTCCAGCCAGCGCTCTTCCTCGTTGGGGTGCAGCGGACCGCCGCGGAACGGCTCGGGCAGGCCGTGCGGCGCGCTCTGGATGTCGGCCAGCTCCTTGCGGGTGCGGAAGCAGCGGTAGAGCAGGCCGCGGCCCTTCAGCCGGTCGAGCGCGGCGCGATAGTCGTCCAGGTGGTCGGACTGGCGGCGGACCGGTTCCTCCCAGCCAAGGCCGAGCCAGCCGAGGTCCTCGTAGATGGCCGCCTCGTACTCCGGCCTGCAACGCTCGCGGTCGATGTCCTCGATACGCAGCAGGAAGCGTCCGCCGGCTTCGCGCGCGGCCTCATGGGCGGTCAACGCGGAGAAGGCGTGGCCCCGGTGCAGGTAGCCGGTGGGAGAGGGGGCGAAGCGGGTGATGAAGCGGCTCACCCGCGCTTCTTAGTCCGGCCGGGCGAACCTGGCGAACATGCCGAGGTGGGCGAGGACGGCGCGCAGGAAGTTCACCTCGCCGCCCAGCTCGGCCTTCAGCGGCACGAACTGCGCAAAGCCGGACATTTCGGCGAGGCCATGGGCGGCGCACCAGGCCGCGATGGTGGCGAGTTCGACGTCCATGTCGGAAACGTCGGGACCGGCGATCTCGCGGAAGGTTTCGCGCACGAGGCAATAGGCGCTCTCGTCGTTGTCGCGCATGTCGTCGGGGAGCGAGTCCTTGTCGCGCGAGCGCTCGTACATGACGCGGTAGAGGGCGGGGTTGTCGCGGGCGAAGCAGACGTAGGCGACGCCGAGCTCGGCCACCACGATGTCGCCCGCCTCGGTCTTGGCGCGGGCTTCGGCGAGCGCGTGGCCGAGCGCGTCCCAGCCTTCCAGCGCCACGGCGTCCAGCAGCTCGCCCTTGTCCTTGAAGTGGTGGTAGGGCGCCGCCGGGCTGACCCCCGCCTCACGCGCGACCGCGCGAAGGGAAAGGGCGTTGGGACCTTCGTTCTCGAGGATGCGGCGGGCGGCGTCGACGAGCGCGCGGCGCAGGTCGCCATGGTGATAGGGGCGGGATTCAGCGGCAACAGCTGCGTTCATGGTCGCTTCCTCAAGGCTGCTGTCCCCTGCGGGCGCAGGGCTTGCAGCTTCTCTGATGACGGGCACTCTAAAATTATATCCGAACGATGTAAAGATTGATGTTGACACCGTTCAGATAGGTGCTATCTAAGCATTGTCCAGATCGGACATCCCCCGCTCCCCCGGGGGTCAAATGGGGGGCTCCAACAGGGGCCCAGACTTAAGGATGTGTGTCATGACTGCTCTGACCCGTTTCGAACGCGCTTTCGACCGCACGGCGACCGTGTTCCTGCTTTTCCTCGGCCTGACGACGGCCGGCGCCACCGCGCTGATCGGCTTCTAAGCAGATCACCGCGCCCCACCGCCCCTTGAACTGGGGCGGTGGGCGGTGTCTGAAAGAGGCGTGACAACGCCTCAAAGTACAACTCAAGAGCCCAACGCGCCGGACGCGGACCTGATCCGCAAGGCGCGCGAACACCTCGCCAAAGCCGACCCGGCGATCGCCGCGCTCCATGCGGTGACGCCGCAGTTCGAATGGCGGCTGAGGCCCAGCGGTTTTGCGGGTCTGGTGAAGATGGTGGTCGAGCAACAGGTCTCGGTCGCCGCGGCCGCCTCCATCTGGCGCCGCTTCGAAGACGGTGTGGGCGGCGAGATCCACCCACACCGGATCATGGAATTCGACGAGGACGGCCTGAAGGCCTTTGGCCTCTCGCGCCCCAAGGCCCGCTACGCCCGCGAGATCGCACGGGCGCACCTGTCCGGCGCCTTCAATTTCGACGCCGTCGACGCCCTCTCCGACGATGAGGCCATAGCCGCGCTGACCGCCATCAAGGGCGTCGGGCGCTGGACGGCCGAGACCTACCTGATGTTCTGCCACGGCCGCCTCGACGTCTTCCCCGGCGGCGACGTCGCCCTGCAGGAAGCCATGCGCTGGGCCGACAGGGCGCAGGTGCGCCCCACCGAAAAGGAAGCCTACGCCCGCGCCGAGGCCTGGCGCCCCTACCGCGGCGTGGCGGCCCACCTGTTGTGGCGCTGCTACGGCGGCGTGAAACGCGGCGAGATCGCGCCGATTATCTGACCGGCTGTCTTGGCCCCGTCATCCAATGGCGTATTCTTGGGGCGCGTCGGGGACGGCTCCTGATTCCCGGCCAGGCTCGGGAAGGAGGCTGCGTCTTCAGTCCGGTTGCTTGCGTAAGATCCAGCGAGGCCGCCGATGCAGGTGCTTAACCGCCCGCCGTCCGGGTGGCCGGCGCTCGTGCTGAACGCGGACTATCGCCCGCTCAGCTATTACCCGCTGTCGCTGTGGCCGTGGCAGGAGGTGGTCAAGGCGGTCTTCCTCGACCGGGTGGACGTGATCGCCACCTACGACAAGACGATCCACTCGCCGACCTTCGAGATGCACCTGCCGAGCGTCGTCTCGCTCAAGCACTATGTGGCGCAGGACCGGCCGCCGGCGTTCACCCGGTTCAACCTGTTCCTGCGCGACGCCTTCTCCTGCCAGTACTGCGGCAACGGCGATGAGCTGACCTTCGACCACGTCATCCCGCGCTCACGCGGCGGGCGCACGACCTGGGAGAACATCGTCACCGCCTGCGCGCGCTGCAACCTGATGAAGGGCGGGCGCACGCCGCGCGAGGCGCACATGCATCCGCACCGCCATCCCAGGCGGCCTTCCATGTACGAGCTGCAGGAGCACGGACGGCGGTTTCCGCCCAACCACCTGCACGAAAGCTGGCTGGACTTCCTCTACTGGGACATCGAGCTGGAGGCGTAGGCGCCTGCCGCCGCCGCGACGTTTCAGCCCTTCAGCAGCGAAGCGACGTAGTCGGGATCCTTGGCGATCACCTTCAGATAAGCCGACAGCGCGCTGTCAGGCTGCGTTCGGCCCCGTTCCAGGTCGCGAAGCCGGTGCGGATTGATCTGGTAGGTCGCCGCGAACTTCTCCTGCGGCAGGCCTGTCAGCGCGCGGGTCGCCTTTACCAGCTTCGCGCCCTTCATCAGCACCAGCTCCTCGGTCGTCAGGGGCGGGTTGTCCGAGTCCGCCGCCGCGCCCGCTTCGATCTCAGCCGCGGTCATGCCGCGCAGCCGCTTGCGTTCGTCTTCAGACAGCCGGGGCGGGTTCTTCGGGTCCAGTTTGAACTTAGCCATAAGCGTTGCACTCCTTTCCGTTCGCCCGGCGGGCGGAGATCAGTCGGATGACCTCGCCGCGCTCGGTGTAGACGACCGTGAAAATCAGGTCCTCGATCTTGCCGACGACCTTGCGGCGGCTCTCTCCCTGGCCCGGCTGCGTGGCGTCGAAATCCACGCGGGTCGGGTCGAGGAAGACCGCCGTCGCGCTCTCGAAAGAGACGCCGTGCTTGGCGAGATTGCTCTTAGCCTTGCCGTCGTCCCAATCGAAGGTCAGCAGCGTGTCCACGAGCGGGAAACTAAGGAATCTCCGCAGTCAGCGCAAGGGGAAGTGCGGAATTTCCGCAGTTCTCCGGCGCTACTGGTTCAGCAGCTGGTGCGCGGTCCGCGCCGTCAGCACCGCGACGACCGGCGGGAAGAGGAAGATCGTTTCGAACAG
>CAMLKO010000165.1 GCA_946480495.1 uncultured Caulobacteraceae bacterium | reverse complement strand
AGCCGGGTCACCTGGCCTTCGAGGTCTTCGGCCATGGCGCGGCCGGCCGGATCGGCGTCGGTGCGGATGTCGGCGCGGACGGCCTTGCCGATCGCCTCGATGTGGGCTTCCACGACGGTGAGCGGCGCGTTCAGGCGCCGGTCCGGATCGTGCAGGATGCGGCACAGCGAGCTCGCCATCCGGGTCACCAGCGGGAACTCATAGGTGGTCCCCAGGCCCTTCAGGTCATGGGCGCGGAAGTAGAGGTTCTCGGCCGTCTCGGCGGTGAAGCCTTCGGCGCGGATCCGGTCGCGGGCGGCCTCGAGCTTGGCCAGCTCGTCCGTCATCCAGGCGTCGAAATTCGACGACAGGCTCTTCAGGGCGGCTTCGGCGCGGGCGATGGCGGCCGCGTCGAGACCCCCGAACTTGAACCGGGGCGCCTGGGGCTTCGGGTTCGGGTTCTCGCTCACACGCTAGCTCCTGTTACAGAACACAGGCCCCAGCGTTAGACGCAAAGGGGTTAACAACGGGTGAGATTACCGTTTTCGCACCTGCGACAAATTATGCGGAAAACTGCTCCGCCAGCACCCGCTCTTCCAGGCTGCGGCCGGCGTCGAACAGCATGGCCAGGCTGATGCTGCGGTCCTCCTGGATGTGGACTTCCACGACGTCGCGCACCTCGAAATTGTCCGCCACGGCGCTGACCGAGCGCTTGTCGGCTTCCAGCACCTCGATGGTGACCCGAGCGGTGTGCGGCAGCAGCGCGCCGCGCCAGCGACGCGGCCGAAAGGCGCTGATCGGGGTTAACGCCAGCACCTTGGCGTCCAGCGGGATGATGGGCCCGTGGGCGGAGAGGTTATAGGCGGTCGAGCCCGCCGGCGTCGCCACCATGACCCCGTCGCAGACCAGCTCCTCCATACGCACCGTGCCGTCGATGGAGATGCGCAGCTTGGCCGTCTGGCGCGACTGGCGCAGCAGGGAGACTTCGTTGATCGCGAGCGCCCGATGCTGCTGCCTGCGCACGTCGATGGCCACCATGGCGAGAGGGTGAATCACCGCCCGGACGGCCGCGTTCACCCGCTCCAGCAGGCCGTCGACCGTGAACTCGTTCATCAGGAAGCCGACCGAGCCGCGGTTCATGCCGTAGATCGGCTTTCCGCCGCCGAGGTTCTTGTGCAGCGACTCCAGCATGAACCCGTCGCCGCCCAGCGCCACGATCGCCTGGGCGCTTTCGCCCGCATCGCCATACAGCTCGGCGAGCTGCGCGCGCGCTTCCTGCGCCTCCGGCCGGTCGCTGGCGGTGAACGTCAGGCGGGTGATGGGCTGGCTCTTGTTCATCTTGCGCGCAGGAAGGCCTTAAGGCCCGGTCGATGTCAAACCGCCGCCACGGCGCGGTGAAAGGCCCGCGCCGCCGTGCCGGGTTCGAAGGGCGCGAAGGCCCCGCTCGCCTTGCGCGCGCCTTCCGCGCCGCCTCCGGGCAGGCCGCCGTTCAGGGCCCGGACGCCGGCCAGGATGGTCGGAAACACCTGATGGTCGACGCCGACCGCCGCGCAGGCGAGGCCCAGCAGTTCCGGCCGATAGCTGTCGATGGCGATTCGCACCTCGGCCGCCGTAAATCCGCCGAGCCGCGCCAGCGCCGCCACGAACAGCGACAGATGGCCTTCCTGCAGCGCCTCCAGCAGGAAACCGAGCCGCAGCTGGCCCGCCTTCTCGAGCTTGTCGATGACCCGCTCGTCGGCGGTTTCCGGCGGAGCCGCCTCGACGGCCTGCTTGGGCCGCAACACGAAGCGCGCGTCGAGCAGCGCCTTCTGCGGCGCGCTGGCCCAGGCTTCCAGCTGCCGGGCCAGGTCCCGGGTCAGCCGGGGATGGCGGGCAAGCGGTGTGCGCAGCGCGCAATGCTGCCGCGAAGCCTCCACTAAGCGGCGCATCGCGTCGTGCGAGATCTGGGCGGTCTCGTTGCCCGCCAGCGCCGTCAGCAGCGCGGGCTCGTCCGTCTGCAGCACCGCCTCGACCAGCGGCGCGGAAAGAGCCGCCCGGCGCGTCACCACGATCTGCCGGTCGAGGTCGCCCTCGGCCAGCAGCCGCAGCAGGTCATGATCCTTCAGATGCGGGCTGCGCAGGATCACCGGCTCGGCGATCTGAAGCTCATCCCCGGCCAGCGCCCGCACCAGCCCCGGCGGCGCCCAGCGCGAACCCGCCAGCCGCGCGGCCAGCCGCCCGCGCGCCTCGCTGGACGACTCCGCCACCAGGTGCTGCAGCAACTCGTCGAGAAATTCGGGGATTTGGCCGCTGCGGGCGAAGATTTCGGCCCGAAGACTCATCAGGCCAAGCGCCAGCCGTTCCCGCTCGGCGGCAGGAAGCCGGCGGGTGAGCGCGAACAGTTTTGCGGTTTCGGCGGCGGCTATCGGCCTTCTCCCGAATCCATGGTGAAGAATTGTGCTTAACGGCAGGGCTTGCAAACTTCTTTAAGCCCAAGCGTTGCTTGACGCTCGGAGCCGCCACTCGGGAGGGACTTCATGGCCGAACCGTTGATCCTCGCGCTCGACCAGGGGACCACCAGCACGCGGGCCATCCTCTTCGAGGCCAACGGCAAGCCCGTCTGCGACGCCGGACGGCCTCTGCGGCAGGGCTATCCCGCCGACGGCTGGGTCGAACACGACGCCGAGGAGATCTACGCGGCCTCCGTCGCCGTGATCCGCGAGGCCGTCGAAAAGTGTGGCCGTCCCGCCTCCGACATCGCCGCGCTCGGCATCACCAACCAGCGCGAGACGGTGGCAGTCTGGGACCGCCACACCGGCCGCCCGATCCGCCCGGCCATCGTCTGGCAGGACCGCCGCACGGCCGGCGCCTGCGCCAACCTGCGCAACACCGGCCACGAGGAGCGGGTGACCGAGATCACCGGCCTGCTGCTCGATCCCTACTTCTCGGGCACCAAGATCGCCTGGCTGCTGGACAACACCCCCGGCGCGCGGGAGCGGGCGGAGAAGGGCGACCTGCTCTGCGGGACCATGGACGCCTGGGTGATCTGGAAGCTGACGGGCGGCAAACGCCACGTCACCGACGCCACCAACGCCTCGCGCACGCTCCTCTACGACATCGGCGCCGAGCGATGGTCGGACGAGATGCTGGACCTGCTGAATGTCCCGGGCCGCCTGCTGCCCGAAGTGCTCGGCTGCGCGGACGACTTCGGAGAGATGGATGCCTCCATCCTCGGCCGCGCCATTCCCATCCGCGGTGTCGCGGGGGATCAGCAGGCGGCGCTGATGGGGCAGGGGTGCATCAACCCCGGCGAGATGAAGGCCACCTACGGCACCGGCTGCTTCATGCTGCTCAACACCGGCGAGGCCAAACCGCTCTCGAAGTCGCGCCTTCTGACCACCATCGCCGCGCGGGTGAACGGCCGCACCACCTATGCGCTGGAAGGCTCCATCTTCATGGCCGGCGCCTCGATCCAGTGGCTGAACGAGGAACTGGGCGTCCAGGGCGGCCCGATCGGCGCCGAAACCCTCGCGAAGGATGCGAAATCCGACAGCGGCGTCGTCGTGGTGCCCGCCTTCACCGGTCTGGGTGCGCCCTGGTGGGACGCCGAGGCGCGCGCCGCCATCTTCGGCCTGACCCGCGACGCCGGGCTTCCCGAAATCTGCGCCGCCACCTTCGACGCCTGCGCCCTGCAGACCCGCGACCTCATCGAAGCCATGCGCGCCGATGCGCCGCATGCGTTCGGGGAAGGGGCGGAGCTGCGCATGGACGGCGGCATGTCGAAGAGCGCCTGGTTCTCCCAGCGCCTTGCCGACCTCACCGGCGTGCCGGTCGCCCGCGTCACCTATCAGGAGACGACCGCGCTCGGCGCGGCGCTGTTCGCGGGGCTCGCGGCCGGCCTCTACAGCTCGGTGGAAGAAGCCGCCGCCCAGCGCCCGGACGCCGACCGGCTCACGCCGTCCGCCGACACCCACGCCCGCGAAACCGCCTACGCCCGCTGGCTGGACGCCGTGCCGAGGGTGCGCGGATA
>CAMLKO010000164.1 GCA_946480495.1 uncultured Caulobacteraceae bacterium | reverse complement strand
GCCACATCCAGTCGCTGGTGCTGTCGGGCGCCCTGCTGGCGACGGCCGTCGTGCTCTTCATGGCGGGCATCCTCGCCGACCTGATCGCCGCCAACCGCATGCTCCTGGAAGACATCCGCGCGCGGCAGCTGAAGACCATCCCCGCCCCGCCCGCCGCCGTGGAGGCCCCCGCCCAGCCTCTCCGCCGCGCCGAGGCCAAACGGTGACGCAGGACACCGCCGCCTCGATCGGCGGCCAGGGCAGATATCGACGCTGGCTGCTGACCGCCGGGGTGCTGATCAGCGCGGTCAGCATTGTCTATCTGGTCCGCTATGCCCTCCATCATAGCGCCGAGCTTCGCGGCTTGCGCCTCGGCGCGGGAGCGTTCGCGTGGGCCGCCGCGGCCTGCGCGTTCTATGCGGCCGCGCTGCTGTTCACCGCGTTCGCGTGGCTGGCCGCCGTGCGCGCCTGCCGCGACCGGACGCCCGCGGACCAACTGGTGGGCATCGCGCTGGTCTCGCAGGTCGCCAAGTACGCGCCCGGCAACGTCGCCCAGCATGTGGGCCGCGCCGTGCTGGCCACCGGCCGTGGCATGAGCCTGCCGGTGGTGACCAAGTCGGCGGTGTTCGAGCTCGCCTCGGCGGTCATAGCCGGCGCCGTCGTCGTCCTTGTCGGCGGTGGCGCGGCGTCGCTATCTGGCGACTCGATTTTCGCATCGGTGCCGGCGGCGTCCTACTGGGTGCTCGGAGTAGGGGTCACCGGAGCCCTGATCGCCGTCGCGGCAATGGCCGCTCCGCGCCTGGTTTTCGTCCGGGATTCCCTATCGCTCGCAAGGCGGCCTGCCGCCGCCACACTGCTCCTGCATATCGTCAGCGCGACGCTGGCGGGATTTTCCTTCTACGCCGTGGCCGTCGCGATGGCGGGAACGGGCGTGAGGGCGCCCTTCTGCGTGGCATTGTTCTCGATGGCGTGGCTGCTCGGCTTCGTAACCCCCGGCGCGCCGGCGGGATTGGGGGTGCGGGAGGTGGTGCTGGTCATCGGCCTGTCGGGACCGCTCGGCGCGATGTCGTTTCCAGCGGCGGTCATGCATCGGCTGGTGACCGCGGTAGCCGACGGCCTGATGGCGCTGGTCGGGGCGGTGGTGCTGAAGGCGAGCGGAGCCAGGCCATGAACCCGCGGGAAGCGATGCAGCTCGAACCCGACGGCGAACGCATGGTCGTCGAGTACTATCGACGCTCGCCCAACGACTACCTGATCTACATCTTTCACGAGGTCAGCTACCGCTTTGCCCAGGCGCGGGTGGCGGGCGCCAAGGTCCTCGATCTCGGCTGCGGCAGCGGGTACGGCAGCGCGATGCTGGCCGAGGTCGCCGGCCATGTGACCGGGGCGGACGTCTCGGCGAACGCCGTCGCCCATGCGCGGCGCGAATTCAGCCGGCCCAACCTGGAGTTCGCCGAGCTGCCGGCGGCCGGCGGCCTGCCGTTCGAGGATCAATCATTCGACGCCGTGGTCTGCTTCCAGGTGATCGAGCACGTTCCGGACGACCGCCATTTCGTGCGCGAGATCGCCCGCGTGCTGCGACCCGGAGGCGTCGCGATCCTGGCCACGCCCGATCGCTCCACCCGGCTGTTTTCCTGGCAGAAGCCGTGGAACCGCTGGCACCTGCGGGAATACTCGGCGGCGAGGCTCGAGAACGTCCTGAGGTCCGCCTTTGGCGAGACCGAGATGTTCTTCATGAGCGGGACGCCGTCCGTCATTGAGCTCGAGCTGAAGCGCTGCCGGCGTCTCAAATGGGCGACGATCCCCTTCACCCTGCCCGGGCTGCCGGACGCGCTGCGGTTCCGCGGGCTGAGCTTCCTCAGGTCGCTGAGCTCGCGAATGAGCGGCGGCGGCGAACAGCCGACCTTCGGCTTCGGTCCTGAGGACCTGTCGATCGGCAAGGACCCGGCGATGTCGGTGAACCTGCTAGCGGTCGCCCGCCGGCCAAGGGCCTGAGCGCCGTTATGGGGGCGCGGCCGACCGTCACCTTCTGGGGCACGTACGACACCGACAAGCCCCGGGTCCGCATCCTGCGCGACGGCCTCGCGGAATGCGGCGTCGAGGTGCGGGAAATCCACGCGCCGGTCTGGGAGGGCGTCCGCGACAAGAGCCAGGTGCGCGGGCTGGGCGCCTGGCTCAGGATCGCCTGGCGGCTCGCCCGCGCCTATCCGGTGCTGCTCGTCAGGCTGTTCAGGGCGCGGGAGCGGGGCGTGGTGGTCGTGCCCTACATGGGCCAGCTCGACGTGGTCGTGCTCTGGCCCTGGGCGCGGATGCTGCGGCTGCCGGTGGCGTTGGACGTCTTCATCTCGCTCTACGACACCGTCGTCGACGACCGGAAGATGCTCTCGCCGCGTCACCCGCTGGCCTGGTTCGCAAGGCGGTTCGAAGGGTTTGCGGTCACCCGCGCGGACCTGGCCTTCCTCGACACCGCCGCCCACGCGGGGCGGCTGGAGCAGCTGTTCGGGCTTGCCGAAGGCCGGCTTGGCCATGTCCTCGTCGGCGTGGAGGAGGACGCCTTTCCGCCCGCCGCGCCCACCGGCGATGAGCTGGCGGGCAAGCCGCTGCAGGTGCTGTTCTACGGCCAGCTGAGCCCGCTGCATGGAGTGGAGACCATCCTCGAAGCGGCGCGGCGGCTGGAGCCCGGCGAGGTCGACCTGACCCTCATCGGCACGGGTCAGGAGGACGCGACGGTGGAAGCCATGCTGGCGACGGAGGGACTGGGCCGCGTCCGCTGGCTGAAGTGGGTCCCCTACGACGAGCTGCGCGAGCACATCCGCCGGTCGGACGTCGCGCTTGGCGTCTTCGGCCCGTCGGCGAAGGCGGCCTCGGTAATCCCCAACAAGGTCTTCCAGATCGCCGCTGTCGGACGCCACATCGTGACCCGCGACGGCCCGGCGATCCGGGAGCTGTTTTCGCCGGAAGACGGCGGGATCACGCTCGTGCCGCCGGCCGATCCCGAAGCGCTCGCACAGGCCCTGCGCCAACTGGCCGGCCGGACGTCCGAGCTGCGCAGCCGCACTTTCCACGAGGCCATCCGCCCCCGCATCGGCCGCCGCGCGGTCGGGAAGGCCTTCCTCGAACAAATCGCGAGCCTCCGCCGATGAGATGGGATCCATTCTTCGGACCGGTAGCGCCGGAGCTGGGCTGGGTTCCACCGCCCAGCTTCCTGCTGAGGCGGGACCGGATCCTGCGCGCGCTGTCGGCGATCCGGCCCTCGCGGGCGCTCGAGGTCGGCAGCGGCGCCGGCGCGCTGGCGACGGAGCTGGCCGCGCGCGGGTTTTCCTGCGTCGCCTTCGAGACCTCGACCAAGGGACGCGAGGCGACGCGGCGGCTGGCGGCCGCGGCCGGCGTCCGGATCGATGTGGCCGAGCGTCCCGCCGAAGACTGGGTCGGCGCATTCCCGCTGCTCATGGCCTTCGAGGTGCTCGAACACATCGAGGATGACGAGGGGGCCTTGCGCGCCTGGCGTGAGTGGCTGGCGCCCGGGGGAACCCTGCTGCTCAGCGTTCCGGCCCATGCCTCCAAATGGGGCGCGGGCGACGTCTGGGCCGGTCACTTCCGGCGCTACGAGCGCGATGGCCTTGCGGCGCTGCTGGAGCGCAGCGGCTACCGGGTCGAGAAGCTGGAGACCTGGGGCTTTCCCGCCGGCAACCTGCTGGCGCCCATCAGCAACCTCGTCTATCGCCGCAGGCTCCGCGCCCGGGCCGCCCCGGTCAGCAAGGCGGACGCTTCGGCCGAGAGCGGGGTCGAGCGGCAGACCCACGTCCGGCTGGGCTGGCTGCTGGTCAATCCGCTGAGCGCGATGCTGATGCGCCTGCTGTTCCTGTTCCAGGCCCTGTTCGCCGGCCGCGACCTGGGCGTCGGCTACCTGGTGGTGGCGAGGAAGACCTAGTTTGCAGGGGAGACGATTTCCCACAGCTCGCCGTCCGGGCCCATGATGCCCGAGCGGACCAGCCGCGGCCCATAGCGGACGCGCAACGCCGGGC
>CAMLKO010000163.1 GCA_946480495.1 uncultured Caulobacteraceae bacterium | reverse complement strand
GGGACGGCGCTGACCAGGGAACTGTTCAAGCGCTGATCGTGACCGCGCAAAAGCGGGAAGAAGACATCCAGGATGTTCCGATCGCGATTTCGGCGTTTACCCAGGAAGATCTGACGCGCAGTCAGGTGGCCGGCGGTCCGGACCTGATGACCCAGGTCCCGAACTTCACCTTCACCAAGACGAATTTCAGCGGCTACTCGATCCAGATTCGGGGCATCGGTACTCAAGCCGTATCGGCTACCGTCGATCCGGCCGTGGCCGTGGCTTTCAACAACACGCCCTTCATTCGTAACCGCTTCTTCGAACAGGAGTTCTACGACCTCGAGCGCATCGAGGTTCTGCGCGGGCCGCAGGGCACACTGTACGGCCGCAACGCGACGGCGGGCGTGGTCAACATCATTTCCGCCAAGCCGAAGTTCAATTTTGAGGTCAAAGCCTCGGCCGACGTCTCCAATTACAACTCGTCCCGACTGGAAGGAATGCTCAATCTGCCGCTGGTCGATGGCAGAGCGGCGCTGCGGATCGCCGGCGCCTGGACCAAGCGCGACGGCTACGTGAAGAACACGCTCACCGGCGACCAGATCGACGGGCGCGACCTGTGGTCGGCGCGGGTGTCGCTGCGGGTGGACCCGACAGATTGGCTCAGCGCCAACCTGATCTACGAGCATTTCGACGAGAACGACGACCGCCTGCGGACCGGCAAGCAGGTGTGTAACAAGGATCCCGGGCCGGCGAGCGTCAGCGGAATTGAAGTTTTCAACGGCGTGGACATCGTCGGCGCGGATATGGCGCGCAGCTACTGGACCCAAGGCTGCCTTCCGGCTTCGATGTATTCGCCGGACTCCTACCAGACGCCGAACAGCTATGCGCTGCCCTACGGTCCGACGGCCTCTCTCCTTGGGGCGCCCGTCGATCCCATTCTGGACACTTACGAAAGCGCTTATCAGTCGCGGAATCTGCGCGAAATCGAAACTCGTATTGCGCCGGAGTACACGGCGTCCAGCGACACCGTCGAGCTTCAGCTGCAATTCCAGTTGCCAAACAATCTCACGCTGACGTCGGAGACCGGGTTCAACAAGGACCGCATCTTCTCGTTCCAGGATTTCAACCGGTTCAGCACGCGGGCCGGCACATTGACGGTGCCGGGCGGGGTCTATTGCGATCCGCAACTGGGCTGCAGCGACCGCCTGATGGCCGCCGATATCTCGACGGCGCGCTCGCAGCAGTTCAGTCAGGAGCTCCGCCTGTCGTCCGACTATGATGGACCGTTCAACTTCAGTCTCGGCGCCAACTTCCTGCGCTACGACACTGAGGATAAGTACTATGTCATCATAAACACGGTGAACGCCCTAACGGACAACACCGCGTACGGCAGTTTTCCGGATACGCCGCAGGGTTTTGTATGGAGCGGGCTTGGGCGTGCTTACCAGGTCAACTCTCAAACCCCGCGTCAATCCCTGTGGGTGGACCGCAGCGACATCCACCACCTGACCGACGAGGGCCGCAATTACTTCCTCAGCAAGAACCCGTTCGGCCTTCGGTCCTATGCGGTATTCGGCGAGGCCTACTATAACGTCACCGACAACCTGAAGGTTACGGCCGGCTTGCGCTGGACAGTCGACCAGAAGACGGCGCCGCAAATCCCCAGCTGGCTGCTGGCGTTAAACTCTTACGGCCTTCCGACGCTGCGAACCATCAGGCAGGAGTGGCGGGAGCCCACCGGCCGCCTGGCCATCGACTGGAAGCCGGATTTGTCCTTCACCGACGAGACGCTGCTCTACGCTTCATACGTTCATGGCTACAAGGCCGGCGGGGCCAATCCCCCGCCGTTTGTCCCGGTCTTCCCTCCCATAGGCGGGCTTTCAGGAACCGACCCGTTTGGATCCGCCTTCGTCCAGTCCTCCGTCACCAAGCCGGCCACCTTCAAACCGGAGTTCGTCGATGCCTACGAAATCGGCACGAAGAATTCCCTGTTGGACGGCAAGCTGACGCTGAACCTGAACGGGTTCTACTACGATTATACGGGCTATCAGATTTCCCAGATCGTCGACCGCTCGGCGGTCAACATGAATTTCGATGCAAAGATCTGGGGCTCGGAACTGGAGATCGCCTTCCGGCCGCTGGAGAACCTGCGGCTGGGCTTCAAGGGCGGCTATGAAAATACCCGCCTGGCGGACGGGTCGAAGGCCATCGATCTCATGGACCGCACGGCGGGCGACCCCAACTGGATCGTCAGGAAGCCATTCCCGACGTTCACCTCCAACTGCATCGTTCCCAAGGACGTCGCCATATACGTCGCGTGCCAAGGCTATTTCACGCCGCAGCTCGATGCCTACACGCTGCTTCCCTATGTGCCGAACCCGACGATGATGACGTATAGCGGAGATCCGAACCTAGCTATACCGATAGAGCTTCCCTACGGACCTTATCCTGGCTTCGACACAAGGACGGCGCCGAACAACGGCGAAGGCATATTCAAAGATCTCTCCGGCAACGAACTGCCCAACGCACCGCACTATACCGCCACGATCACAGCCGACCTGACCTTGCCGCTGCCCCGTGACTGGCTGGTGACGCTGCACACCGACCTCTACTATCAGTCGGAAGCCTGGACGCGGATCTTCAACACCGAGGGTTATGACAAGCTAAAAGCCTACAACAACATCAACTTTGCCGCCATCTTCACCAACGAAGACGCCGGTTGGACGGTGATGGCCTATGTCAAGAATGTACTCGACAAGGATAACATCACCGGATCGTTCCTGAACTCCGATGACACCGGCCTGACGACCAACGTCTTCCTCAACGAGCCGCGTCTCTACGGCTTGCGCGTGACGAAGAACTGGAGCGGCTCGGAATGGTGGAGCGCGCATGCCAACAAGGGCGGCTACTACCCCTACAGGCTGGAGCTTGACGGCGATTACAGCCGCGTCAGCGGCGGCCGCGAGATACTGGTTCCTCAAGGGGCAGAACTCTACCCCGCAGACCAGCCCTCGCCATTGGGGGTGCAAAACAACCTGGATGGCGCGGCGGCGGGTGGTTTAAAATTCACCTGGCAACCGCAGCCGAGCGGCTGGCGGACCAGCGCGAGCGTTCGCTACGGCCGGGCCGGCGGTGGGGCCGAAGATCACCGCAAGCAGGATGTTTCGGGCGGCTATTTTACGCACCGGTTCCACCACTCGCCGTTTCCACCCTATGCCAAGCTGTACGTTTATCCGTCTCAGTTCAACTTATATAGCTATGCCACGACCGAGGCGAAGAACTCAGAATCGCACGTCATGGCGGACTTCTTGATCGGCAAGGACTTCGGCCTGGGGACCTGGGGTTTGCCGATAACCTCCGGCCTGGACTTCGGCATCGGCTACGCGAAGCTGGACTCCGACAGCTCAGCCACGCTGCACGGACGCCCCGATCTCACCTTCCCCGCGGACGACGTCTACAAATACGGAGCGCATTTCCACCGCTTTAGCGCGCAGATCGATGCGCATCGTGAATTCCAGGGCGCCGGGCCGGAGGTTGCTTGGAACGGATCGGCGCGGCTTCTGGGCGCCGATGACGCGGCTGGCCGGCTCGATCTCGATGTCGCGTTGGGTGGAGCCGTATTGTGGGGCAAGCAGCGCGCCGATGTAACCGGAAACACCCACATCGAGTATCAGACGTACTTCTACTCGTTTAAGTGGCTGAGCGAGGGGCCTCAAATACAAGACAGCCAGGACGTCGTGCTCGACTCTCACCGCTCGACATCGGCGACGGTTCCGGCGCTCAACGCAAGCCTGGGGCTATCCTACACGTTGGGCGGCCTGAAGCTCGGTGGCGGCTACCGCTGGGAACGCTACTTCGACGCGATCGACGCCGGCATCGCCGAACGTAAGACCTACGACCGTACCTTCGACGGCCCCTACTTCAAGGTCTCCGTCGGTTTTGGCGGCTGACGCAGTTACTTCCGGCTTCGGTCCCCTCTGAACCGGATCAACTGAGGCGGCAGGGCCCAACGCCCCGCCGCCTCAAATTTTTTCCCTCCCCCGAT
>CAMLKO010000162.1 GCA_946480495.1 uncultured Caulobacteraceae bacterium | reverse complement strand
TTCCGAGCCAACTGGGACGCCCCGGAAGCCTCGCGCTTCCGGGGCGTTTCCGTTTCCGAACGCCTTAGGCCTAGAACTTCCGGCTCACACGGGCGAAGCCGCGGCGGCCGAGGTAGGCCTCGGTGTACTGCGAGCCAAGGACCGAGGTCCCGACGGTGTTGTACTGGCCAAGGCCGCTGCCCACCGTGGTGACCGCCGGGGGCTGCTCGTCGAACAGGTTGGCCACACCGACCAGCAGCGTCCAGTCGTCGACGTCCCGCTGCAATGACAGGGTGTGGAAGGCGGTGAACTCGGCGTGCGCCTTGACCCGCTGCGGCGCATCCAGCACCGAGACCAGGTCGCCGCCGTAGTCGGCGTAGTTGCCCTGGTGGCCGATCATGTCGGTCGCCCAGTTGGCCGTCCACGGGCCGTGCCGGACCGAAAGCGCCACGTTGCCGACGAAGCCCGGCTCGCCGATGCGGCCGTTACGGTCCTCGGTGAAGCCGGCGAAGAGGGTTTCCTTCTTCTCCAGCTGCCAGGTGAACTGGCCGTCGAGGTTCGCATCGCCCAGGTTCCAGGGCAGCGGCTGGCGGTAGTTCACCGTCAGGTCGACGCCGCGGTTGGTCTGCTCGGCGATGTTGATGAAGTTGGCCTGGATGTTGTCGAGCCGGTAGTTCAGCGGATCGCGCTCGAACAGCCCGCAGAGCGGGTCGGACGGGAAGCTCGCCGAATTGTAGCAGGCGTAGGGGATGTTCTCGCCGAGCGAGGTCACCTCGTCCTTCACCTGGATGTCGAAGTAGTCGACCGCGACGCTGAGCGGCGCGAACGACGGCGTCCAGACGAAGCCGACGGTGACGGCTTCGGAGGTTTCCGGCTTCAGGTGGCCAAGGCCGCCGCCTTCGATGATGGTGGCGCTGCCGAGCGAGGGGAAATTCCCCGGCACGCCGACGGCGTCGCAGTTGTCGGCCACGCGCTGGGGAATGAGGCCCAGCGAAAGCCGCGTCGCCCACTCGACGCACGGATCGACGACGCCCTCGTCCAGGAAGCTGGTCTGCTGCGCCAGATAGAGCTCATAGAGCGCCGGCGCCCGGAAGGACGTGCCCCAGGTCGCGCGCAGCCGGTACTCCGGCGTCACCGTCCAGTTCAGGCCCGCCTTGTAGGTCGTCGCGTTGCCGGTCGACTGCACGTCCGTCCAGCGGGTCGAGAGCGTCAGGTCGACCTTCTGGGCCAGCGGCGCATCGGCGATCAGCGGCACGCCCGCCTCGGCGAAGAGTTCGCCCGTGATGTCCGAACCCGCCGTGATCCCGCCGCCCGAGCGGCCCCAGGCGTTGCCGGCCAGGGTGATCGGCCCGGGAACGTCGCGGATCTGGTCCTTGCGGTAGTGGAAGCCCACCGCCAGCGCCAGCGGGCCGGCCGGAAGCTGGAAGGCGTCGCCCGAGATCGAGCCCTCGATGAAGTCCTGGCTATAGACGGTCTTGCCCGTCTCGCGGTCGAACAGGAACGCCTGCTCGTCCGCCGTCAGGTCGCCGGCCAGCACGCGGGGGTCGGTGAAGCTGATGTTCATGCACTCGCGGCCGCTGATCGGCAGCGTCCCGCCGCCCGCGCAGGGGCGGAAGAAGCTCTGGCTGTCGATGGCGTCGTTGAGGATCTGGTCCATCGTGTAGCGGCCGTCGGAGCGGCTGTGCTGGACGAAGACGTCCCACTTCCAGCCGTCCAGCGGCGTGCCCGCCACCGTCCCGCGCAGCCCCGCGACGAGGCGGGTGTAGTCCACCCGGTCGCTGAAGCCCGCATGGCTGGTGGGTATGACCGGACGCAGGCCGAAGGGGCCGAAGAAGCCGGGATTGAACGGATCGCCGCCCGCGCCTGGGCCATACACGTAGTCGAGGATGTCGGAGGTGAACTCCAGCGGCCAGAAGGTGCGGAAACCCGTCTTCTCGCTTTTGCGGCGCGTCAGCAGCAGCTCGCCGTAGGCCTCGGCGTGCGGGGTGAGCGTATGGGCGCCTTCGAGGAACAGGCTGGTGCGCTCCATCTGCGGGATCAGGCTCTGGCGGTCCTGCAGCGGATGGTTCGCATTCATCACGCCCAGGCTCGCGGCGTCATAGCCGACCAGGTAGAAGCCGTCCGGCGCGACCGGATAGAAGCCGCCCGGCGAGACCGGGATGTGTTGGCCCAGGTTGCCGTCGTAATCGTACTGAAAGACGCCCGGCAGCGCCTCGTAGGCCAGCGGATCGATGCTCGTGATCATGTACGGCCAGACCTGTCCCCAGCCCTGATCGAGGCAGGTCGGATGGCCGGTGCGCGGGTCGACCACGTCGCTGCGCGCGCCGGTGGCCGGATCGAAGACGTACTGCTCGGCGCAGCGGGTGTAGTCGCGGTCGCCTTCGGCCAGCTCTTCCTGGCGGTAGTAGTCGGCCGAGGCATGCACCCAGCCGCTGTCGAAGGTCTTGCCCCAGTCGCCGTTGACGCTGAGCTCCTCGCCGCCGCCTTCGAAGGGCCCGGAATAGGAGATGGCGGCGCTGCCGCCGTCGCGGTTCTGGCGGGTGATGATGTTGACCACGCCCGCCACGGCGTCCGAGCCGTAGATGGAGGAGGCGCCGTCCTTCAGCGTCTCCACATGGTCGATGCTCGACAGCGGGATGGTGTTGAGGTCGACCGACGAGACTTCACCGCGCGTGCCGGCCGGCCCGGCGCGGCGGCCGTTAAGCAGCACCAGCGTGCGGTCCGCGCCCAGGCCCCTGAGCGACAGGGTCGAAACCCCCGTCCCGCCCGGCTGGACCAGCGCATAGGCCATGGTCGGGTTCACCTGCGCCGAGCCCACGGCCAGCGAGGAGGTCTGCAGGAAGCGGCCCGTGTCGAACACGCCGCGCGTCTGCGCGCTCTCGGCGGTCAGCACCTGGACGGGCGAGGCGCTGGTGAATTCGTTCGGCGGCAGGCGTGAGCCGGTGACGACGAGTTCCTGCACCTCCGCGGTCTGGGCGAAGGCGGGGAAGGCGGCGGCCGCGAGAGCGGCGGCGCTGGCGGCAAGAAGGAATCGCTTTTTCATCGAGAGCGCCAATAGGGTCCATGTCTTGCGAGGGAGTGAATGCGCGCACGAATTCGCGTTCGAGGCGCAGCGTCCCTATCCCCCACAGTCAGGACAGCGCCTCGAATGGAGCTGTGGCTAAGCTTGTTGTCTTAAGTTTTTGAGAACTGGCGATTTTAGGGTGTGAAGGCCCGCTCGCCGTGCTGGGTGAGGTCCAGGCCATCCTCGATCTGGATGTCCGTCGCGCGCAGCCCGAAGATCGGCCGCACGACCAGCACGATGACCAGCGTGGCGATCGCCGACCAGGCGACGGTCGCGACGACGCCCAGCGCCTGGACGCCGGCCTGGCTCGCCATGTCCATGCCCTCGGCATAGCCCGCCCCGCCCAGCGCCTTCGACGCCAGCACCGAGACCAGCAGCGTGCCCAGGATGCCGCCGACGCCATGGACGGCGAAGACGTCGAGGGAGTCGTCGATCTTCACCGTGTGCTTGATGAACTCGACGGCGAAGAAGCAGATGACGCTAGCCGCGGCGCCCAGGATGACGCCGCCGACCGGACCGACGAAGCCCGACGCCGGGGTGACGGTGGCCAGCCCCGCCACCACGCCGGTGATCAGGCCCACCATGCTCGGCCGCTTGAAGCGGATCCACTCGATGGCCGCCCAGACGATGCCCGCCGTCGCGGCCGAAAGGTGCGTCGCCGCCAGCGCCGCGCCCGCATCGCCGTTGGCCGCCAGCGCGCTGCCGGCGTTGAAGCCGTACCAGCCGACCCACAGCATGCCCGCGCCGATCATGGTCATGCCCGGGTTGTGCGGCGGCCGCAGGTCCTTCGGAAAGCCGTCGCGCGGACCGATCATTTTCGCGATGACCAGCGCGCTCGTGCCCGCCGTGGCATGCACCACCAGCCCGCCCGCGAAGTCCATGGCGTGCCGCGTCGCCAGCCACCCGCCGCCCCACAGCCAGTGCGCCACGGGTGCGTAGACAATGAGCAGCCACAGCGCGCTGAACGCCACCACCGCGGCGAACTTGATGCGCT
>CAMLKO010000161.1 GCA_946480495.1 uncultured Caulobacteraceae bacterium | reverse complement strand
GATCTCGCCACCGGGGCCGGCGATGCGTCGGACATCCTGAAGAACTTCGTGCGCCAGATGCTGGCCGATTTCACCAGGCTGGCGCTGCAGCAAGGCGAGGCGCAAGTTTTTCAACTTGGTGCGAAGATCCTCGGCTTTGCGGGCGGCGGCGACCCGCCGGTCGGCAAATGGTCCGTCGTCGGCGAAAACGGTCCCGAGCTGATCAAGCCCAAAGGCGCGACGACCGTCCTGCCGAACAACCAACTGCGCAATCTGGCCTCGTTCACGCAGGGCGGCATGAGGGCCCAGCCACTCGTCGTCAACGAATTCCACCTCCACGCGGAGGGTGCGGTGATGACCGACACGCTGATCTCTTCGCTGAACCGTCAGGCAAAGGCCTACGCCGCCAACGCCGGCGCGGTGGCGGTAAAGACTTCGCTGCGGTCCATGCCCAGCGCCCAACGGCGTTACGGCAAGCTGGGCTCCGCGTCGTGAAGGTGTGGCCGCTTCGATCCCTTCCGCCGAAGGGTGTTCAGTGGGACCCCACGGGCGGCCGCGTGACAGGGGGGCGGTCCCTCGGCGGGGTTGTCCAGGAGGGCCGGTTTGACGGCGGACCATTCTGGACGCTGAGCCTGACGGGAATGGCGATCAAGACGGTCGCCAAAATCCGGCTGGCGAAGGCGCTTCAGGGTCTGCTGGACAGCGGCTCACCGATCGAGGTGGGGACTAGCGAAGCCGCCTTCACGGTCCTGGCGGCGGGGTCGACGCGCGACAGCGTGCCGTTTTCGGACGACGCGACCTTTGACGGCGGCGCTGAGTTCGCGGCCTCTCCGGTCACCGCCACGATCACGGACGATGCGGCCCTGCGGGCGACCAGTCTTACGTTCGACCAGGTCGGCATGGCGCCGCTTCAGGGCGGCGAGGAGTTCACCGTGGTGACGGCGTCCGGCCCGCGAATGCACCGCGTTATCGAAGTAAGCGGCACGGCGGCCCAGCCGACGATTTCCTTCATACCGCCGCTGCGCGAGGCGATGACCGCCGGGCAGGCGTTGGATTTCAACCGGCCCAGGTGCGTGATGAAGATGGTTCAAATGCCCCTGCCCCGCGAGGGAAGGTTCGCCACGGTCGACGCCTCCTTCGTCGAGTATTTCGGCTGATGGCCTTCATCACCGCAGAGCAAGGCGCAGCCCTGCGCGGCAGCATCGTGCGGCCAGCCCTGCTGTTCTACGCGGCCTCGACGCCGGATGTGCGGGCATGGACCGGAGTGGGGCCGATAGCCGCCCCGGCCGACGCCATCGACCCGACGGGAGGAACCTACCAAGGCATCGGCTCCCTGTCGGGGATGCCCGCTGTGGATGCGCTGATCAATGGCGTGGCCGCGCGGGTGGATTTCACCTTGTCAGGCCTGCCCACGGGATATCTGTCCCTGGCCGACGAGGACGCCGAGACCGTGCGTTTCGCGCCGGTGCATCTGGGGGCATGGTTCCTTGGCGAGGACTGGCAGCCGCATCCGCTGTTCACGACCCCGTTGTGGGTATGGAGCGGGACGGCCGACAGCATCCAGGCCGAACTCGTCATGGGCGACCAGGGCTCGACGGCGACAGTCACGCTTTCCGTCGGTGGCGGGGATACTGGCCGCAAGTCGCAGCGGCAGTCCTACTGGACCGGCACCGACCAGCGCCGCCGCTCGGCGGACGACGCCTTTTGCGATCTGACGGTCAACTACACCGAGCGGGCCCAGAAGCGTTGGCCGTCCTAGACGACTACCTGGACCGGGCTTCCCGGCGGCCCTTCGACTGGAACGGAAACGACTGCTCGGTCGCCTTTGTTGGGGGGTGGCTGAGGGAAAACGGCAATTGCGGCGCCGAGGTCTATGCCGGCCGGTTCAAGACCGCGCTGGGCGCCGCCCGGGTCATACGCCGCGAGGGCGGGTTGGTGGCGATTTACGACCGCGTGGTGGGCTGCCGCACCGACACCCCCCGCCGTGGCGACGTCGGCGTCGTGGAGGCCCCTACACCGAGGGGGCCGCTACCCACGGGCGCGATCTGCACCGGCGACGCGTGGGCGGTGCTCACGGGTGACGGCGTGGCGATAGGCCCGGCCAAGGCGCTGGCGGCATGGAGGGTGTAAATGCCGCAGGCTCTTGCCGCCGCCGCCGCATGGGTGGCCGAATGGGTGGGGTCGACCGTTGTCGCGGTCGGCGGCACGATAGAAGCCGGTGAGATCGCGGGCTCGATCGCCTTCGCCGCGGTTGAGATCGGGGTGCCGATTGCGCTGTCGGCGGCGGCTGCCGCCCTTCTGGCCCCGGACATTCCCGATCCGGAGCTTCAACAGTCGTCAACCAAGCAGACCGTCCCGCCGCGTATTTCCGGCTATGGCGCAGCCCGGTTGGGCGGCGGCTACATGCTCTACGAGAGCAGCGGAAACTGGAGCTTCGACGTGGTCGCGCTTTGCGACGGCGGGGGGACAAATGCCCCGATAACGGAGTACCTGAAGTTCTACCTGAACGACGACTACGTCACGCTCGGCGGAACCGCGTTTGGCGTCAACGGCCACTACGTTTCCGAAACCCCGAGCAATAACGACGGTCGATACAACACCCAGGTCGCCATCGACTACCGCTACGGCGAACCGACCGAGACGGCTTATTCGGACGCTGTCAGCGCCGGGGTCGGTTGGGCCAGCAATTGCCGGGGCGACGGAATCGCAAGTCTTTACTTGCGCTGCCAGCACGGCAAAGAGAAATTCATTCCGCAATACTTCCCCAACGGCCTGCCGAGGCCGGGTGTTGCGGCAAAACTGCTGGCGGTTTACGACTGGCGCAAGGACTCGACCAACGGCGGGACCGGCGCGCACCGGCTGAACACACCCTCGACGTGGGAGTGGTCGGACAACAACATCCTCTGCCTCGCCCACTACGAATGCTTTCACCCGCACGGGCCGCTCAGGGACTTCGCCACCCGCATTCAACCGCAACTGGCGGCGTGGACCGAGGCAACCAACGTCTGCGACGAGGCGGTGGCGCTGAAGGCGGGCGGGACGGAGAAGCGCTATCGGCTTGGCGGGGTGTTCAACTACGAGAACGCGCGCGGCGATGTTAAATCCAAGATGCTGGAGTCCTGCGACGGCTATACAGCCGATGCCGCCGACGGTTCCCTGATCGTCTATGCGGGCAAGTATTACGCCCCGACGGTCACGCTCGGCGAAGACGACATCAAGGAGTTCCGCTGGCGTCGTTTCGTTCAGGACGAGGAGGCGGTCAACGAGCTCGCCGTCAGCTTTACCGACCCCGACAAGGATTACGTCGAGGTGCAGGCGACGCCGTGGCGCAACGAAGACGATATCGACGCGCGCGGCGAGGTCCGCAGCCAGACCTTCTATCCGGGCTGGGTTCAGTCCAAGGGGCAGGCGCGGCGTCTCGCCAAGCGGGCGATGGCGCGCCAGGCCGCCACGGTGCGGGGCTCGGTGCGGTGCAACCTCTCCGGCCTGCAGGTCATCAGCGAGCGCTACGTCCGGCTGCAAATCCCCAGCGTCGGGGTTCTCAGCGACGTGGTGGTGGAGATCGTCACCCCGCCGCAGATCGACTTCGCCACGCTGTCGGTGTCGTTCGATTACGTCTCGGCGGACGTCAACATCGACGACTGGAACCCGGCGACGGAAGAGGGCGATGTCAACCAGGCCGACCGTCCCGTCGGTGTTCCGCTTGTTCAGCCGACCATCGACGAGGTCGTGGTCTTCACGCAGCCGACCAGCGACACCTCGACCGGAACCCGGCTGCGGATCACCGCGACGGGCGCCGACCGCAACGACCTGACGTGGGTCTATCGCTGGCGGTTGGCCAGCGGCATCACCGAATGGGCCGAGAGCGCCAGCAGCGACATCTCCGGCTATCCGACCGCCACGTTCGAAACCGACTTCGTGCCCGCCAATTCGGACCTTGAGGTTGAGGTCGCCTACGTCACCGGCGGCGGCTCGATGTCGGACTGGTCCGCAACCGCCAACGTTACTTCGTCCGTCCCGACCGGCGGAACGCTCGACTTCTCGCGCCCCTCGATGAGCGGGCTG
>CAMLKO010000160.1 GCA_946480495.1 uncultured Caulobacteraceae bacterium | reverse complement strand
CGCGAACTGCGTCCCTGAACCGTTCTCCAGCATCGCGTCGATGCGGGCCTTCTGGGCCTTGAAGGCGGCCAGTTCGCGCCCGCCGAGCACCGTGCCTTGCGGGACCTTGGCGCTGAGCGGATTCACGCGGGCGCCGCCCTTCCACACCTCGTAGTGAAGGTGCGGACCGGTCGCGAGGCCCGTGGAGCCGACGTAGGCGACGACCTGCCCCTGGCGGACGTGCACGCCCGGATGGACGCCCTTGGCGAAGCGCGAGATGTGGCCATAGCCGGTCGACCAGCCGCCGGAATGGCGGATGCGCAGCCAGTTGCCATAGCCGCCCTTGCGCCCGGCTTCGGCCACCACGCCGTCGCCGGCGGCGAGGATCGGCGTACCGGTCCCGGCGCCGAAGTCGATGCCCTGGTGGGCGCGGGTGTAGCCGAGGATCGGGTGCTTGCGCATGCCAAACAGCGAGGTGATCCGCGCGCCGTCGACCGGCGTGCGCAGCAGGAAGCCTTTGATGTTCTTGCCGTGCTCGTCGAAGTAGTCGGCCCCGCCGTCCTTGCGCTCGAAGCGGTAGAAGCGGGTCTTCTGGCCGTTGGCCTCGATCTCGGCGTAGAGCAGGTCGCCGGTCTCGACGATCTTGCCGCTCTCGGTGACCTTGCGGTCGAAGACCAGGCTGAACCTGTCGCCCGGCTGGATGTCGCGGCTGAAGTCGAGCTTGTGGGCGAACAGCTGCACGACCTTGTGCGTCAGCTGCGGCGTGGCCCCGGCGTCGACCGCCGACTGGTAGAGCGAGCCCTGGATCTGGCCCGTGGCCACCATCTGCTGCTCGCGGACCTGCTCTTCCTGCTGGTGCAGCTGCAGGGCGCCGTCGAAGGTGCGGGAGATGGTGATGGTCTTGGCCGCGCTGGCCGGCAGGGTCAGGCTGACCAGCTTGACGTCGTCGCGCCGGTCGCGCGGCGCGAGCACGGCGGCCTGGAAGGCCAGCCCCGCGCGGATGTGGGCGATGTCGAAGGCCTGGGCCATCAGGTCGACGACGTGGCGCGCTTCGTCGGCGGGAATGCCGGTGCGCTCGACGGCCTCCTGCATGGTCTCGCCGCGCTGGACCTCGACGGGGATGGTCTGCTGGATGAAGGCGGGCTGGGCGGGGCCGAGGTTCTGCACCGCCAGCGGCGGCGCTTTCGGCGCGGACGTATGGTCCGTCAGCTTCCAGCCGATGCCCAGGGCCAGAAAGGCCCCCACGGCCAGGGCGGCTTTCGGCGCAAAACGGCGCGCGGCCGCGAGACGCGGATCGAACTCCTGCATAAGCGTACTCCCCCGACACTTATCGCCGCGCTTGTCGTCGTGCGGCTGGGGCGCCCCCCGGCGCAGCTAGTTCAATGCTTCGCCATGCGGTGCGAGGCAAGGAGGTTTTGGCGAGTCGGCCCTTTCGTCATCCGCTTAACGGCGCGGAACGACCTTTTCCCCATCTTCCTTGGTGAAGGTTTCGGGGGCGTTCTCAAGCAAGGTGAACACTTCTTCAGAAGGCCGGCACAGCGCCGCGCCCTTCGGCGTCACCACGATGGGGCGATTGACCAGGATCGGGTTGGCGACCATCGCATCCAGGATCTTCTCGTCGGAGGCGCCCGGGTCGGTCAGGCCGAGCTCCTCGGCGGGCGTGCCCCTGTCGCGGAGGATGTCGCGGGGCGTCTTGCCCATGGTCTTCAGCAGGTCCTTCAGCTGGGCCTTGGTCCAGCCGGCCTTCAGGTATTCGACGACCGTGGGCTCGTAGCCCGCCTCCTTCACCGCCGCGACGACGTTGCGCGAGGTGCCGCAGGCGGGGTTGTGGAAGACGGTGACGGGGAACTTGCTCATGCGGCCTTCTCCTCCTTGAGCAGCCAGCCCATCGCGGCCCAGGCGACCAGCGCGCCCACGATCTGCGCGCCGATGAAGGCGGGCGCGGAGGCGGGCGCGATGCCGGCGAAGGTGTTGCTCAGCGAACGCGCGATGGTCACGGCCGGGTTGGCGAACGATGTGGAGGCGGTGAACCAGTAGGCGGCGGTGATGTAAAGCCCCACGCAGACCGCCGTCATGTCCGGCCGGAAGCGGACGCAGCCCAGGATGGTCGCGATCAGGCCAAAGGTCGCCAGCGCCTCCGAGAACGCCTGGGCGGGCCCGTCGCGCAGGTGGGTGGAGACCTGCAGGACCGGCAGTCCGAACATCAGGTGAGCCGCGAAGGCCCCTATGACCGCGCCGCAGACCTGCACGGCGACATAGGTCAGGGCCTCGACCGGCGTCATCTCTCGCCGCAGCGTGAAGACCAGCGTCACCGCCGGATTGAAGTGCGCGCCGCTGATCGGTCCGAAGACGGTGATCAGCACCACCAGCCCCGCGCCCGTCGCCAGCGTGTTGGCGAGGAGCGCCACGGCCTCGTTCCCGGCGGCCAACCGCTCGCCCATGATGCCCGAGCCGATCACGACAGCCAGCAGCAGGGCCGTCCCAAGCGCCTCGGCGGCCAGACGTCGTTGGAGATTCGGATGCGTGATCATGCCAGCTCGATAGCTACGCCATATGACAGTTCAATAAAGCTCCAATCGGCGCTCGACAGCTCCGCGTGATGGCTCCAAACACCGGCCATGGCGCGGAGAGACATGCAGAACGCTGAGCCGAGGACCTCCGGCTGGCGCGCGGCGCCGCGCACGGTGTGGGCGCTCGGCGTCGTCTCGCTGCTGATGGACGTCTCCTCGGAGATGATCCACGGGCTGCTGCCGGTCTTCCTGGTGGGCACGCTGGGCGCCAGCGCGGCGATGCTGGGCATGATCGAGGGGATCGCCGAGGCGACGGCCTCGATCGTGAAGGTCTTCTCCGGCTGGCTCAGCGACCGGCTGGGCAAGCGCAAGCTGCTGGCGATGTTCGGCTATGGCCTGGGCGCGCTGTCCAAGCCGCTGTTTCCGCTGGCCATCAACCCGGCGCAGGTGCTCGCCATCCGTTTCGCCGACCGGGTGGGGAAGGGCGTACGCGGGGCGCCCCGCGACGCGCTGATCGCCGACGTGACGCCGCCGGAGATCCGCGGCGCGGCCTTCGGCCTGCGGCAGGCGCTGGATACGGTGGGCGCGATCACCGGGCCGCTGATCGCCATCGGGCTGATGGCGCTGATGGCCAACAACATCCGGGCGGTCATGTGGTGGGCCGTGGTCCCCGCCATCCTCGCGGTCCTCGCCATCGCCTTCTTCGTCGAGGAGCCCGACCACGCCGCCATGAAGCGCAACGGCGGCCCGCCGGTGCGGGTCAGCGCGCTTGGCCGGATGGGCCCGGCCTACTGGGTCGTGATCGCGGTCGCCGTGGTCTTTCACCTGGCGCGGTTCAGCGAGGCCTTCCTGATCCTGAAGGCGAAGGACACCGGGCTTCCGCTCGGCCTGACGCCGCTCGTGCTGGTGGTGATGAGCGTCGTCTATGCCGTCCTGTCGACACCCGCCGGCGAGCTTTCCGACCGGATCGGCCGGCGCACGGTGCTGGCGGCCGGGCTGGTGGCGCTGGTCGTCGCCGACGTCGCGCTCGCCATGGCCCACAGCGTCACGGGCGCGTTGGTCGGCGCGGCGCTGTGGGGCGTCCACATGGGCCTGAGCCAGGGCCTGCTCTCGGCGATGGTGGCCGACAGCGCGCCGGCGGACCTGCGCGGCACGGCGTTCGGCGTCTTTGGCCTGACCACGGGGCTCGCCGTGCTGGCCGCCAGCCTCATCGCGGGCGAGCTCTGGCAACACGTTGGGCCAACGGCCACCTTCGCGACGGGCGCGGTGTTCGCCACGCTTGCGCTTGGCGGCCTGTGGCTGGTCAGAACGAAAACGCCCGCCGGGTAGGGCGGGCGCTTCCGTAAGCCAAGCAAAGCAGAGAGAGGTACTAAAAGGGGTCAGGCCGCGTCGATCACGGCCTCGGCGCCGTCAGGGTCGCGCAGCACATAGCCGCGGCCCCAGACGGTTTCGATATGGTGCTTGCCGCCGGACGCGGTCGCCAGCTTCTTGCGCAGCTTGCAGATGAAGACGTCGATGATCTTCAGCTCCGGCTCGTCCATGCCGCCGTAGAGGTGGTTGAGGAACAT
>CAMLKO010000159.1 GCA_946480495.1 uncultured Caulobacteraceae bacterium | reverse complement strand
CTAGGGAAAGGGCGCCTTCGCGGGCGCCAGCGACGGCGGCTGGGCCGGCTCCGGCGCCTCGAAATCAAAGCAATTGCGTCCCCTGGCGTGACGCCAGAAGACCTCCCCCTCCGGCTCGGAGGGCATGCCGAACACGGCGCAGAGGCGATAGGTGTCTTTCCCGGTCGGAAGATATTCGTATTGCGCGCCCGTTTGCGGATCACGCAGGTCCGCGGGCGCAAGTCCCGGCTGCGCCGCCGCCAGCTCATCCAGCGAGCGCGGCAGTGCGTGGCGGTCGTCGTGATATCGCTCGATCGCACCCGAAAGGTTCATCAGCGAACGTACGCGCTCCGTATCCAGGCTCTGGACACGCGCCTGCATGGGCGAGCCGGTCAGGAACACGCCGACCGCGACAACTGTCACCACCAGCAGCGTCGAGGCGATGACGAAGATGCGTCCAGCCGAGGTTCTCATCGCTCGTCCTTCCGCACGTCGGCCAGGAAGTACCAGAAGGCGCCCCCGGCGATCAGCGCCACGGTCGCGACCCGCAGCAGGAACGGCGTCGTCAGCTCGCCACCCAGCACGCGGTAGACCAGCACCGAAACATCGCCGATCAGCGAGGCCGCGGCGATGAACAGCGTCAGGTAGGTCAGCCATTTGCGCGGCCGCGACTGGTGCTTGGTCGGATCCTTCTCGATCGCCCGCTCCGTCAGCCGGAAGAGGAACAGGAACAGCGGAAAGGCCACGATCAGCGCCGCGATGTTCCGCCGGATCGCATCGAAGACGAAGGTCGACTGCAGGCGCCCGCTGACCGGATCGGGAAACCAGTAGCTGATGAAGTGGAAGATCAGGGCCCCGGCGTTGAAGGCGCTGACGTAAAGGGCCGTGAAGAACAGCGCGTAGGTGAACACCTCCTGCGCCGGCAGATACGGCCGGGGTTTTGGCACCGGCACCGGCAGGTCGCTCTCCGCGAACGCCGAAAGCGCCGCGCGCACGTCGGCGTCGCTCCAGCCGGCGTCCTTGAGCGCGGCGTCGATCCGCTCCCGCGGCACGCCCTTCTCGAGCGCGCGGCGGGTGAATTCCTGGAGTTCTGCATTCATGTCGGGCCCTCCCCGGACACGGGGAGTACAGCCCATCCGCTAGGCCGGCGCAATTCGCCCGGCCGCAGGGCCTATGGAGACGGCTCCGCCGATCTTTCCAGTTCTTCGGAGATCAGCGCGTCGAATTCCAGGATGCGTTGCTTGAGGTCGTGAACGGCGGCCGGCGCGATATCGGCGCCGTTGGACCGCAGGGTCAGGGCGCCGGTTTCGAACATGTCGAGCTGGCGGATCAGCATTTCGCGCAGGTCATGCCACTGCTGCACCACCCGGTCGGGCTTGCCGCTCATTGGCCCTGCAGCTTGCGAACGCAGGCCCGCAGGATCATCGCCTGGCGCGGGAGGATATCCTGCGCCTTCAGCTCCTTGAGCGCGCCTTCCAGCGGATAGCCGAAGTGGCGCCCGCCGAGCCGCCAGATCTCGCTTCTGACGTCGGCCTCGCTGACCGAGGCGTTCTGAAACCAGGAGGACAGGCTCATCCGGGAGGACGCTTCGCGCCGGGGTTGGCGCGGGGACCCGCGGCGACCTCAAGGAACGACCGCGTTGCGGCTTCCGGCTTCGCCTTGGCCTGCTTGGGCTTGCGGATTTCCCGGTTCGATCTCTTCTGACCCTTGGCCATGCTCAGGCTCCTTTCCTGGGTGTGGAGCGGGCGGTGTCAGCCCGCGGAAAACGCTACGCAGTACACGGGACGGCAGGCGGCAGGGCCGCCAGCATGAGCTGACGCTTGGTTTCGGCGGTTCGCACCTCCTGGGCATCGGCCTGGCGCTCGTTCAGACGCGCCAGATCCATCCACCGGGCGGCCGCGGCTTCATGCCGTTCGCGCACGCGGTCCAGGATGGCGGCGACGGCGAGCGCGGTCGCCTCGGCGGCGCGGCCGCGGTACTCGTCGGCTCTCAGCTGGTTCTTGGACATGGCGATCATTGGCCTCCGCTCAATGGGTTTGGGGTGCGCAAGCCGGTGCGGCCATGCAGCCGCTCGACCACCTGGCGCAGGCGTTCGGCCTCGGCGGAGACCGCCGTCAGGTCGTCCTGAAGCTGGGCGTTGCGTTGAAGCAGGTAGGCGTTTTCACGCCTGATCCGGTCCTCGGCGACCGGTTCGCTCATGACCGGCGTGACCAGCCGAGCAGGCGAAAGACGCTGGGAAGCACGATCACGCTCACTGTGCTGACTGCGGCGCCTATGAAGAGGAAGGACATCCCGGGAACCTGGGGCCAGCGCCGCGCCGGGAACGATCGACCGCTTCGGTGGCGGCACACGCCCGGCGACGCCCCCTCTAGATAGGGACTCGCGGGCGAAAAGCTAGGGCGGGGCGCGAGTCAGCACCAGCCCTCCGAGGTATCGTGCGGGACGCGGACCAGGGTCTTGGTCCGGCCGAGGAGCGGAACGCCGACATAGACGCGCGCCACGAGCACGTCGGCGGACTTGAGCTGCGCCTTGACGCGGTAGGTTTTTCCGTCGTCCGGATTGTAGAACCAGCCGTCCCGCCAGCGGTCCGGACCAACGGGATGCAGCGCCCAAAGGACGGTGAGACCGCACAGCTTTCGCTGCCGCAGCGCGGGGTCGGGATTCTTCTTGTCCCGGTCCAGCAGGCCTTGCGGATCGCGCGGGACCGCCAGCCAGATGATGCGGCCGCACATCAGGCTGGCGCAGTCGAAAATCTGCACGGCGACGCGTCCGTCCATGAGCCACACGCCCTGCGGAACGGCGGGTTGGGACACGGCCTGCAAGGGGTAGACAAACGCGATCGCGGCGAGGATCAGGGCGACGCTCAGCCGTCCCCGTGAACCGCGCACAATCTCCCGCGAGGCGCCTTCCATGACCTGGCCCTGGGTTCGCGTTGAGACAAATCCTACGCCGCATGCGCGCGGTCAGCGTTGATGTAGGTCAAGACGACTCTGGAGACAGTCTGGCGTCATCCGACGGCGCAGCTACCATGTCCGCCATGGCGCAGCTGACTCTCCATCCGGATTCGCGTTGCACGGCGGTGACCGGCATCGACGTGACCGCCGTGCGGCCGGAGCCCGGCCTGCTCAAGCTGCGCTACGTGCTCAGGGGCGCGATGAGCGATTTGCGCCTGCCGCCCGCGGCGGCGTCCGCCAGGGTGGACGAGCTTTGGCGCCACACCTGCTTCGAAGCCTTCGTCGGCGGGCCAGGCACGAAGGCGTATTTCGAGTTCAACCTGGCGCCATCGATGGAGTGGGCCGCCTATCGGTTCGACAGCTACCGCGAGGGCATGGACCGGGCCGACGTCGGCGCGCCGCAGGTCGAGGTCCAACGCGGCGACGACCGGTTTGAACTGCGCGCCCTCCTCGACCTTCGCCAGGCGCCGGAAGGCCTCTGGCGCGTCGGCCTTTCCGCCGTCGTCGAGGAGGCGAACGGCGACATTTCCTACTGGGCGCTGAGCCACCCGCCGGGAAGGCCGGACTTCCACAAGGCCGATTGCTTTACGCTCGAACTTCCGGAAAGCAGGGGCGCATGAGATTTGGCGTCGAACGGCTGCTCGCCGACCCCTCGCTGCGCGAGCCGCTCGCTGGCCGGCGCGTGGCGCTGCTGGCCCATCCGGCCTCGGTGAACGAGCGGCTGGAGCATTCGCTGGACCTGCTGGCCGCCTGCCCCGACCTGAACCTGAGCGCCGCCTTCGGGCCCCAGCACGGCCTGCGCGGCGACAAGCAGGACAACATGGTCGAGTCGCCGGACTTCAACGATCCGGTCCATGGCGTCCCGGTGTTCAGCCTCTATGGCGAAGTCCGTCGTCCGACCGGCCAGATGATGAGCACCTTCGATGTCCTGCTGGTCGACCTGCAGGACCTCGGCTGCCGCATCTACACCTTCATCACGACGCTGCTCTACGTACTCGAAGCGGCGGCGAAGGACGGCAAGGCGGTGTGGGTCCTCGACCGCCCCAATCCCGCCGGCCGCCCGGTCGAGGGCCTGACGCTGCGCCCCGGCTGGGAGAGCTTCGTCGGCGCGGGCCCGATCCCGATGCGCCACGG
>CAMLKO010000158.1 GCA_946480495.1 uncultured Caulobacteraceae bacterium | reverse complement strand
GCCATGTCCGAGGCGTAGGCGATGATCGCCTGCTGCATGCGGATGTCGTCGCCGATCGGCTGGCGGGCGCGCATCCAGACCTGCTTGCGGGCGGGCTTGGGGACGGGGTTGAACATGTCCTGCGGGTCGGGCCAGCGCACGTCGATCGGGCGCTCGCGGGTCATGTGCTCCAGCATGCGCGGGTGCAGCTTGTCGGCGATCTCGCGGGCGCGTTCGGCCTCGTCCGGAAGGCTCTCGGGATCGGGCGCGTCGGGCATCGGGAACTGGTGCTCCAGCCCCTCCTCGCGCACCTGGAAGGAGGCCGCGAGGTTGAAGATCTGCTCGCCGTGCTGGATCGCCGCCACGCGCCTTGTGGTGAAGGTGCCGCCGTCGCGGGCGCGTTCGACCTGGTAGAGAACCGGCGCCTTTATGTCGCCCGGCCGGATGAAATAGGCGTGCAGCGAGTGGCAGACGCGGTCGGGCACCGTCTCGTAGGCCGCCAGCAGCGCCTGGGCGATGACGAGACCGCCGAAGATGCGCGGGAAACCCTCGTCGGGACTACGGCCGCGGAAGAGGTTCACCTCGATGGCTTCGAGGGACAGGGTGTCGATCAGGTTCTCGGGGTCGGGCATGGCGGGGGAATAGGCGGGTGCGGCGCGCGCGGCAAGGGCGTGGTAAGGGAGCGCCGCCATGGCTTTCACCGCCACCGTCCTGACCATGTTTCCCGAGGCCTTTCCGGGCCCGCTCGGCGTTTCGCTGATCGGCACGGCGTGGCGCGAGCAGGGGCTGTGGCGCCTTGAAACAGTGGACATTCGGGGCTTTTCCGCAGATAAGCGCGGCTTCCTCGACGACACCCCCGCGGGTGGCGGTCCGGGGCAGGTGATGCGAGCGGACGTGATCGCGGCGGCGCTGGATTCAGTGGACGTTGCGGGGCGGCCGCTTTTGTACATGAGCGCACGGGGAAGGCCCCTGACCCAGGCGCGCGTTCGTGAGTGGGCCGAAAAGCCGGGGATCGTCGTCCTCTGCGGCCGGTTCGAGGGGGTGGACCAGCGGGTGCTCGACGCCCGGGGGTTCGAGGAGGTCGCCGTCGGCGACGCGGTCCTCGCCGGTGGCGAGGCGGCGGCGATGGTGGCGATCGAGGCGTGCGTGCGGCTCGTGCCCGGTGTGTTGGGCAAGGCCGAGAGCTTGAGTGAAGAAAGCTTCGAGGACGGTCTCCTCGAGCATCCGCAGTACACCAGACCGCGGACGTTCGAAGGGCTCGAGATCCCCGAGGTGCTGCTGAGCGGCGATCACGCGAAGATCGCGGCATGGCGGCGCAAGATGCGTGAGCAGACGACCCGCGAGCGGCGGCCCGACCTTTGGGACCGCTACCTCGCCAATCAACAGGCAAAGGGCGAGTAAAGCCCAGTAGGAGATGAAGAGATGAACGTGATCGAGCAGCTGGAGAAGGAAGAGGCCGACCGCCTCGCCGCCCTCCGCAAGACCCCAGACTTCCAGCCCGGCGACACCGTGCGCGTCAACGTGCGCATCAAGGAAGGCGAGCGCGAACGCGTTCAGGCCTACGAAGGCGTCTGCATCGCGCGCGGCGGCAAGGGCCTCCATGAGAATTTCACCGTCCGCAAGATCAGCTTCGGCGAGGGCGTCGAGCGGGTCTTCCCGGTGATGTCGCCGATGATCGAGAGCATCGAGGTCAAGCGCCGCGGCGTCGTGCGCCGGGCCAAGCTCTACTACCTGCGCGACCGCCGCGGTAAGTCGGCCCGGATCGCCGAGCGCCAGATGACGGCGGCCAGGGACGAGGCGGCCGAAACGCCGGAGGGCTGAAACCTCCGCCAGACGACGGCAAAAGGTCCCGGAGCGATCCGGGGCCTTTTTCGTAGCGCCACGGTGGAGCTATAACAGGCGGGCTACTCGGGGGAGGGGCTATCATGCGCTGGATCATCGCGGCTGCGGCCATGCTGGGTTTGTCGGCCTGTGCGTCCTCATCGGGCGGTGCGCCGGCACGCTGGTACCTCTACGTGCCGCCCCCGCCGCATGCGGAAACGGCGCGGGATTTCTCCATGACGACCTGGATCATGCAGGACGCCTTCCATGACCAGGATGAGTGCCTGACCGCCCGCTCGGCGTTGCATCTGAACGCCATGCAGACGAACCAGGACCTCGCCATGCGGGCGCTGGACGGCGTCTGCTTCAACCCCGACAAGGGCACGATCGTCAGGTAGGCGCGAACTCCGGGTATTCGGGGAGCCCGTCGCAGAGCGTCAGCCACGGCGCCTTGTCGTCGACAAAGATGTGTTCCGTCGGGGAGAGCGCAGCCTGGTCGTCGAGCGTCGGCAGCGAGACGCCGATCATGTTGTTTCCGTCGATCGAGCGCGAGAACAGCGTCGTCCCGCACTTCGGACAGAATACGCGCTCGATCCGGTCGGACGACGCGTAGCCTTTGGTCTCGCCCTCTATGCTGACCGCCGGCTGCGGATAGCGCGCCCGAGCGTAGAACACCCCGCCGGTCGCCTTCTGGCACTTGCGGCAGTGGCAGGCGCGGACGTTCACGGGCTCGCCTTCCGCCACATAGCGGACGGCGCCGCAGAGGCAGCCGCCGGTGAGGGTCATGCCTGCATCGTCCAGCCCTCGACGCCCATGGCGGCCTGGCGCAGGGCCTCGGAGCGGGTCGGGTGAGGGTGACAGGTGCGGGCGACGTCCTCGGACGCGGCGGTAAACGCCATCGCCACGCAGTACTCGCCGATCATCTCCGAGACCGACGGGCCGATCATGTGGACGCCGAGGATGGCGTCGGTTCTGGCGTCGGCCAGCACCTTCACGAAGCCTTCGGTCTCGTGGTTGATCTTGGCGCGGCTGTTGGCGGTGAAGGGGAACTTGCCGGCCTTGTAGGCGACGCCCGCGGCCTTCAGTTCCTCCTCGGTCTTGCCGACCCAGGCGACCTCGGGGGCGGTGTAGATGACGCTGGGCACCAGGTTGTAGTCGACGTGCCCGGCCTTGCCCGCGATCAGCTCGACGCAGGCGACCGCGTCCTCCTCGGCCTTGTGGGCGAGCATCGGGCCGTGGATCGCATCGCCGATGGCCCAGACGCCGGGCGCGGATGTGCGGAAGTGGTCGGTCTCGATGAAGCCGCGCTTGTCGGGGGTTACGCCGACGCTCTCCAGCCCCAGCCCCTCGGTGTAGGGCCGCCGGCCGATGGCGACGAGGACGTAGTCGGCGCTCAGCGTCTCCGCCTCCCCGCCCTTCACCGGCTCGACGGTCAGCTCGACGCCGGACTTGGAGGCCTTGGCGGCCGTCACCTTGGCGCCCAGCCTGAACTTGATCCCCTGCTTGGTCAGGGCCCGCTGGAAGGTCTTGGCGGTCTCCTCGTCCATGCCGGGCGTGATGCGGTCGAGGAACTCGACGACGGTGACCTCGGCGCCAAGCCGCCGCCACACCGAGCCCAGCTCCAGCCCGATGATGCCGGCGCCGATGACCAGCATCGACTTCGGCACCTCCGGAAGCGATAGCGCGCCGGTTGAATCGACGATCCGCTTCTGGTCGACGGCGACGCCCTGCAGCGGCGTCGGCTCGGAGCCGGTGGCGATGACGATGTTCTTCGCGGCGAGTGTCGTGACCTTGCCGTCCTCGCCGGTCACCTCGACCTTGCCGGGCCCGGCGATGCGGCCCGCGCCCTTCACATAGTCGGCCTTGTTCTTCTTCAGCAGGAACTCGACGCCCTTGGTCAGGGCCGCGACGCTCTCGTCCTTCTGCTTCATCATCTGGCCGAGGTTCAGCTTGGGCTGAGCCTCGATGCCGAGCGTGGCGAATTCCTTGCCGGCGGCCATCTCGTAGAGCTCGGAGGCGTGCAGCAGGGCCTTCGAAGGCATGCAGCCGACGTTCAGGCAGGTCCCGCCCAGCACGCCGCGCTTGTCGACGCAGGCGGCCTTCAGCCCCAGCTGGCCCGCCCGGATCGCGGCGTTGTAGCCGCCGGGGCCGCCCCCGATGATGACGACGTCGTAGGGGGTCTCATTCGCCATGGATACGCGCCTTCGCCTTGCTTGAATGCGCGCGGAAACTAGGCCCGTGAGCCCTCAGGTCAACAGGGCCAGGCCGCTAAAT
>CAMLKO010000157.1 GCA_946480495.1 uncultured Caulobacteraceae bacterium | reverse complement strand
AGGCCGCATTGCAAAAGGCAAGCCGAGCGCATAGCTTCCGGCCACCTTTGGCGGCCCGGACGGCCGCCGCTTTGATATTGGAGAAGAGATGGATCCCTCTGCCGGCGGTCCCCAGGGCCTGTTGATCCAGCTTGCGCCGCTGCTGCTGCTGTTTGTGCTGTTCTACTTCATGCTGATCCGGCCGCAGCAGCGCCGGGCGAAGGAGCACCAGGGCATGGTCGCCGCCCTGAAGCGGGGCGACACCGTCGTCCTCTCCAGCGGGATCATCGGCAAGGTGATGCGCGTCGAGGAGGCCGAGATCGGCATCGAGATCGCCCAGGGCGTCACGGTGAAGGTGGTCAAGGCCATGGTCAGCGAAGTCCGCGCCAAGGGCCAGCCCGCCACCGCCAACGACAAGGGCTGAGCGGCCGTCGATGCTTAACCTCGCACGCTGGAAGGTCACGCTCGTCATCCTCGCGCTGATCTTCGGCGTCCTCTTCACCCTGCCCAACCTGCTGCCGGTCAACCTGCGCAGCCAGATGCCGGGCTGGCTGCCGGGCAAGACGCTGAACCTGGGCCTCGACCTGCAGGGCGGCTCCTATCTGCTGCTCGAGGTCGACACCGCCGACCTGCGCAAGGAAAAGCTCACCGCGCTGATCGAGGACGTCCGCAAGACGCTGCGCGACGAGCAGATCGACTTCAGCGACCTTGGCCAGGTGAACGGCTCGGTGATGGTGCGCGTCACCGATCCCGCCAAGCTGGACCCGGCCTATACGCGCCTGTCGCGGCTGGCGACCCGCACCGCCAGCGGCGGCGCCGACCTCCTGATCGCGCGCGCGCCCGACCAGCGGCTGCGCCTGACCTACGCCGAGGCCGGCCTGCGCGAGCAGGAGATGGGCGCGGTCGACCAGTCGATCGAGATCATCCGCCGCCGGATCGACGAACTGGGCACCAAGGAGCCCTCGATCACCCGCCAGGGCACCAACCGCATCGTCGTCCAGGCGCCGGGCGAGAGCGATCCCGAGCGGCTGAAGAACGTCATCGGCCAGACGGCCAAGCTGACCTTCCAGATGGTCGACGACACGGTCAGCCAAGCGGACCTGGCCGCCGGCCGCATCCCGCCCGACGACATCGCCCTGCCCGCCACCGACGGCTACGCGCCCTTCTACGTGGTCAAGCGCCGCGCGCTGGTCTCCGGCGAGATGCTGACCGACGCCCGCCAGGCAAACGACCCGACGACGACCGCGCCGGTGGTCAACTTCCGCTTCAACAGCCAGGGCGCGCGGCGCTTTGGCGATGCGACGACCCACAACATCGGCCACCGCTTCGCCATCGTGCTGGACAACAAGATCATCTCCGCGCCCGTCATCCAGAGCGCGATCACCGGCGGCAACGGCCAGATCAGCGGCAACTTCACCGTCGAAAGCGCCAACGACCTGGCCGTGCTGCTGCGTGCCGGCGCGCTGCCCGCCAAGCTGACGGTCGAGGAGCAGCGGACGGTCGGCGCCGAGCTGGGCGCCGACGCCGTCAAGGCCGGCATGACCTCCACCCTGGTGGGCTTCACCGCCATCGTGGTCTTCATGATGCTGACCTACGGCTTCCTGTTCGGCGGCATCTCGGTGCTGGCGCTGCTGATCAACGGCCTGTTGATCATCGCCACCATGAGCCTGACCCAGGCGACGCTGACGCTGCCCGGCATCGCGGGCCTGATCCTGACGCTGGCCGTGGCGGTCGACGCCAACGTGCTGATCTATGAGCGCATGCGCGACGAGATCAGGTCGGGCAGACCGGTGTTGTCGTCGATGGAGGCGGGCTTTACGCGCGCCATGAGCACCATCATCGACGCCAACGTGACCACCATCCTGGCGGCGCTGATCATGTTCCAGTTCGGTTCGGGCCCGGTGCGCGGCTTCGCCTGGACGCTCTCCATCGGCGTCGTGACCAGCGTGTTCTCGGCCGTGATCATCACCCAGGTCCTGCTGGCGCTGTGGTACCGCGCCCGCCGGCCCAAGAAACTGCCGATCGCGTGAGGGGATCGAAGAGCATGTGGCCCCTGATCAAGATCATCCCGACGCAGACCCACTTCCGGTTCGTGGCGCTCGCCCGCCTGTTCGGCATCCTTTCCATCGTCGCGGTCATCGCTTCGCTGTTCTTCACCGTCTACCCGGCGACGCCGCCGTGCGGCGGGCTGAACTGCGGCATCGACTTCAAGGGCGGCACGGTGCTGGAGTTCGCCACCGCGCCCAAGCCCCTGAACCTCGCCGCCACCCGCGGGGCGGTTGCGCGCCTGGCGCATGGCGACGTGCAGCTGCAGGCCTTCGCCACGGCCGACGACCCTGGCGCGCGCTTCCACGCCATGACCCGCTTCCAGACGCCGGCCGGCGCCAGCCCCGCCGTCATGGTGCAGCAGGTGAAGGCGGCGATCACCGGCATCCACGGCCCGCAGACGGCCTTCTCGCGCACCGACGTCGTGGGCCCGAAGGTCTCCGGCGAGCTGTTCCGCAACGGCCTGATGGCGCTCGGCCTCGCGATCGGCCTGATGCTGATCTACATCTGGTTCCGCTTCGAGCTGCAGTTCGGCTTCGGCGCCGTGGCGGCGCTGTTCCACGACGTGATCCTGACCTTCGGCCTGATCGCCATCACCCGGATGGAGTTCAGCCTCACCACCATCGCCGCCATCCTGACCATCATCGGCTACTCGATGAACGACACCGTCGTGGTGTTCGACCGGCTGCGTGAGAACCTGCGCAAATACAAGAAGATGCCGCTGCGCGAGGTGATCGACCTGTCGATCAACGAGACCCTGTCGCGGACCGTCATCACCGGCCTGACCGCCATCCTGGCGCTGGCGGGCCTGGCCGTCTTCGGCGGCGAGGCGCTGTACCAGTTCTCGATCATCATGATGTTCGGGATCGCCATCGGCACCTATTCCTCGATCTACGTGGCCTCGCCGATCATCCTGCTGTGGGGCGTCAAGCGCGGCGAGGAAGAGGCCAAGCCCATCAAGCCCATGGGCGCCACGACCAACCGCTAGCGCATGCGCCAGGCCCCCTCCATAGACGCCTATGGCGCCGGCGGCTTTCGGGTCTCCGGCGTCTGGCGGGAGGGCTCGCTGCTGATCCTCGACGACGAGCCGCGCCGCTGGCCGGTCACCCGCATGGACGAGCTGACGCCCCAGGCCTTCGACGAGATCATCGCCGCCGGCCCCTCGGTGGTCGAGTTCGTGCTGCTGGGCACCGGCGCCGCCCAGGCCCTGCCGCCGCGCGCCATCCGCGAGGCCCTGAGCGCGGCCGGCCTTGGCCTGGAGTTCATGTCCACCGAGGCCGCCGCCCGCACCTACAACGTGCTCGCCTCCGAGGGCCGGCGCATGGCCGTGGCATTGATCGCGGTGTGAGGTTCCCCCGTTTGCGGGTGCGACAAAACGGCCTATACCTGAGACCCTGGGTGGGATTCTCCGAGGGACAGGAACATGGCCGGGCTTCTATCGAACCTGCGAAACACGCTCATCGTCAGCTTCATCCTCGCGCTGGTGATGATCTACGCCTACGCGACCGCGTCGGGCTACGGCTTCAGCGACATTCACACCTGGCAGGCGATCCTGCGATGGGTGCACATCTTCTTCGGCATCCTGTGGATCGGGCTGCTCTACTACTTCAACTTCGTGCAGGCCCGTAAGATGCCGGAAATACCGGCAGAGCTTAAGCCGGGGATTTCCAAGTTTATCGCCCCCGAGGCGCTGTTCTGGTTCCGCTGGGGCGCGATGGGCACGGTGGTCGCGGGCCTGATCCTGGCCTGGCTGAACAACTACCTCGTGCAGGCCCTGACGCTGGGCGCGGTCGAGAATTTCGCCAACCCGAAGAACACCCTGATGGGTATCGGCATGTGGCTGGCGCTGATCATGTTCTTCAACGTCTGGGGCGTGATCTGGCCGAAACAGAAGATCGCGCTGGGCCTGGTAGAAGCCGATGCCGACGCCAAAGCAAAGGCGGCGGCGACGGCGGGACAGTTCTCGCGCATCAACACGCTGCTGTCGCTGCCGATGCTGGTGGCGATGGGCATGACCCAGACGCTGTTCGGCTCGTAAACCGGCGCCGATCTGACGGAAAGGCCCGTCCC
>CAMLKO010000156.1 GCA_946480495.1 uncultured Caulobacteraceae bacterium | reverse complement strand
ACCGAAGCCAGAGGTTCGTGCGCTAGCCGCCGAAGCCGACGGCGATCTTTAGGTAGGGACCGTCGATGGTGCGGTCTTCCTCTTTGCTTCCAGAATACCCGCCGCCGTCGATGGCGCCCTGGTAGCGTTCCCATTGGTACCCCGCGCCAAGGCTGAAGCGCTCAACTTTATACGAAAGGCCGAGGCTCGCCCCGTATGTCGGCACCGTTGCAGAGGCCGAACGGCGAATGTTGATCGGCGTCGTGGTCGCGTTGACCGGCAGGAGCACTTTAGGGTCGGGCGAGAGGTACTTGGTCTGCTGAGCGAAGTTCTGTTCGGTTTCCTGGCCGGTGATGGACGTCTTTCGCTTTCCGAAAAGGACGCCGCCGCTAAGAGCCCAGTCCACACCCAGGACACCATTTTCGGCGCCTCCGAGGAGGGCCTTGGAACCATCCCAGCTCAGGATGGGGCCAGCGCCCTTGAATTCCCGGTTTGCCTTCAGATTGGCGTCAAACCGGTCATGCGTGGTGTAGGAATACGCGTCGTATTTTGTGTATTCCGCATCGGGTATGTTCCAATTCGTCACACCGAAGATGTGGGCCTCGGTTTTCGAGTTCAAATCCGCGAAGCGGATACCCGCCGCCAGTGTGGAGGACGAACCACGGCCGAGCGTGCCAATCCCAAGATCCCGGCCGACGGCGAAATCGACGATGGTATGATCTTCATTATCACGCGTCGTGGAAATCGAGTAATTCGGGCGAATAATGTAGGAGACGGGGTCAGCCTGGCAGTAAGCTAGGTAGAATTGGCATGCCCTGTCACCCTCCTCGCTTCGCGTTGACCAAGGCATCGAGCCGTTCGTCTTTCCGTAACGCGCGCCTAGGGATACCTGCCAGGCGGCGTCGGGCCGCCACGTGAGCTTCAGTTCTCGCCCATCACCCCAGTCAAGCGGATCGGCCTGATCTCGCAGCGGACTGAGGGTCTCGGAAAACTGGTCGATGAAGCTTGGAGCAACGGGATCGTTCGGGGCGTCCTGCCGCTGAAGCTGACCGCCCACCTCGATGGTCAACGGGTAGGGCCCTGTGTGGTTCGGGCTCGCGCCAGTCCACCAAGATCCGCCGTTCCAATCCTTTGTAACCCTGATGCCATATATCCTCGGCTCGGTCAGGAAGACGTTGGTCGTCAGCCCCGTATCGTCGGAATTCAGGAAGGCGCCGCTGATACTATCGCGATCCAGAACGTTCTTGACGTAGGCCATGACCTTCCAGCCCGCGTCGTCGTTGGTCAGGATCGCGGCCAGATTCATCGTGAAATAGGGATGTAGCTTGTCGTAAGCGTGGTCGTTGAAGACCCGCCAATAAGCGTTTGACTGGGCGTAGAGATCGGTGTGCAGCGTCAGAAGCCAGTCGTTCCGGAACGGTAGGGTATAGTCGACCGTGACCGTGCCGGTAAATTCCGGCGCGTTCGGCAGTGGGTTGCCCCCGATCTTTTTCGCGAAACCCTCGCCGTTGTTCGGGGCCCATGCAGGGTTCCACCCAGGGTAACTTCCTACGCCGTCATTCGGCCAGGTGTATTGGGTGCTGCAACAGGCGAACACCGTTGGCCAGGGTGTGTAAGGGAGGCTAGTCAAAGGATCGAGATGCTTGAGATAGGCAAGCTCGCATCCGCCGTAATTTCCGCCACCGACGCCGCCGAGCCCCGCTAGACGGGCGGGCGTCGTGAGCTCCACATCGCCAAGGGTTCCCTGGTGGGTGAATAGCGCGGTGGGAAGGATGCAACTGGACGCGAACGTGGGGAACGGCCGGACGACCACCCAGTCCGGGTTGCCCGCCGTGCGGTCCATCAGGTCGATGGCCTCCTCGCCGTTGGCGACGCGAGCGTGTTCATACCCTGCCTTCAGGGCCAGCTTCAGGTTTTCGAACGGGCGCCACTCCGATTCAAACTCTATTCCCCAGACCTTGGCGTCGTAGTTATGGTTGAAGGCCGAACGGTCGACGATCTCAGATACCTGATATCCTTTGTAGTCATAGTAAAACCCGGCAAGGTTCATGGTCAGCTTGCCGTCCAGCAACGTGTTTTTTGAGCCGAGTTCGTAGGCGTTCACAAACTCCGGATCGAAGGTCTTGGGCCGTGTCAGCGACTCGGAGCCGACCTTCAAGCCCATCATCGGAGGCGGGTTGGCGCCTCCAGCCTTGTAGCCATGGGAAAACGACGCGTAGAGAAGCGTTTGATCGGTGAATGAAAGAGCCGGTTTCCAATCGACCGCCAGACGACCCGTCGGCTCGCGCCATTCCTGGTCGATCACCTCAAGAACCGGGTAGCCCCGCGTGCCGCCACCCTGCAAAATCCAGCTCGGTATGCGCGGCGCATGCTTATCGTCCACCGTCCAGCGCAGACCAGCCGTGACCTTCAGATTGTCCGTGAGGTTATAGTATGCTTCGCCGAAAGCGGCATAGGAGATCAGGCGATAAGGGTTCTTGCTTAGGAAGTAGTTGTGGCCTTGATCCTGGATGTTCTCGATCGAACTGGGCTCGATGTAAACGCAGGTGTAGCTGTATCCGTTGGCATTATTTGGATCGCCGGGCAGGGCCCCGACGCCGCATTCCTTGTTGTCGGAGACGCCCGGTATCCACGGAACCGAAGCATTGCCGAAATTGCCGAGGAAGCTGGAGCCCGAATAGGCGCTGACCAGGGTGATCGAGTTGAAGAAGACGTAATATTTGGCCTCGGTGTCGAAGCGCAGGAAGTTCGCGCCGAGGCTGAAGTTGAAGGGGCCGTCGAAGTCGGAAGACAGGCGGAATTCCTGACTGAACTGCCGGGACTTCGAGGTCGATAGGTCCACGGCGACAAGGCGATCCGTGCAGCCGAACTGCGGGTCGCAGAAGACGCCATCCGGCCTGAGAATTCCCGCGGCGACGAGACTGTTGGGGCCGCCGCCGTATTCGGTCGTCCACACCTGGGACTTGGTGTTGAAACGATTGAAATCCTGCGTCGACCATACGAAATCGGCGGCGTAACCGGTTTCCGATGTAAGCGTGAGATGGTCGCCGAGGTCCCAACTGGCCTGCAATTCGCCGAGATCCGCCTTCGCCCGGTATTTCGGATCGACCGCCGACTCAATCACCCGAAGATCCTGAGATTGGCTGACGCTGACGTAGGGGTCGAAATAGCTGGTCGGGAGGCCCAGTCCGCCCAGCGGGAGATAGTACGGCAGCATCGCGCCATTAGGCGTCTGGAACGACTCCGGCGAATAGAGAGATTCGCGGATACAGCCTTGGCTGAAGGTGGGCTGCACTCCGGCAAAGGGCGCGCCACTCACACCGGCGTTTTCGAGGGTCTGCTCATACGACTGGATCGCGATGTCGCCAACGTGGGTGATAACGTCTCTTTTGCAGAGCTGCTTGCCGGAACGCAGGCGATCATCGTCTTCCTGGAAATGCTCCCAGATCAGGGTCATATCGACGGCGTCGTTGGGTTGAACGCGCAGCGAAAGACGCGTCGACCATAAGTCGCGTCCGTCTATAGGATTGTCGGTGAGTTGGTTGGTGGCAAAACCGTCGCGCTTCGTCCAGGCGCCGGCCAGGCGTAGCGCAACCTTGTCCTCAACAAGCGGAATGTTGATCATTCCCTCAACGCGCATCGAGCCATAGTTGGCGAGGTCACCCGAGAGTTTCGCCTCCGCGATGAACCTCGGCTTCTGCGAAATGATATTAACGACGCCGCCGGTGGCGTTGCGGCCGTAGAGTGTGCCCTGTGGTCCGCGCAGCACCTCCACCCGCTGCAGATCATAGAACTCCTGCTCGAAGAAGCGGTTCTGGATAAAGGGCGTGTTGTTGAACGCCACCGCCACAGCAGGATCGACGGTTGCAGAAATAGCTTGTGTTCCGATACCCCGTATCTGGATCGAGTAGCTGCTGAAGTTGGTCTTCGTGAAGGTCATGTTCGGGACCTGAGTAATCAGGTCCGGGCCACCCGCTATCTGGCTCCTCTCAAGCGATTCCTGCGTAAATGCCGAGATCGCGATCGGGACATCCTGGATATCTTCCTCGCGCTTCTGCGCCGTGACGATCAGCGCCTGGACGGTCCCGGAGTCAGCGCCGTCCCCCGCGGCGCTTGAGG
>CAMLKO010000155.1 GCA_946480495.1 uncultured Caulobacteraceae bacterium | reverse complement strand
GCGGAGGCGGCGTAATGGTCCGCTTCTCCAACGACGAGGGCATTTTCGGCTCCGTGGGGCGGCTGTTCTTGAAGCTGCCGGCCCGGCGGCGGCGCCAGCTCGTGGGCGTGCTTGGGCTGATGCTGGTCGGCGCCGTGGCGGAGGTGATGGCGCTGGGCGCGGTGCTGCCGTTCCTGGGGCTGATCGCCGACCCGGGGCGGGCCTCGCACTATCCGCTGCTGGCGCGGGCCTTCCAGCTGCTGGGCTGGCGCGACACGGGAAGCCTGCTGATCCCGGCCACCATCCTGTTCGTGACGGTGGCGATCCTGGCCGGAGCGGTGCGCATCCTGCTCTCCTGGACCAGCACCCGCTTCGTGTTCAGCGTCGGCTACGACCTCGGCACCCAGGTCTACTGGCGCATGCTGCACCAGCCCTACCGCTACCACCTGGGCCGCAACACCAGCGAGGTGGTCGCGGCCATATCCAAGGTGCAGACGGTGACCAATGGCGTGCTGCTGCCGCTGATGCAGGGGATGACGGCGATCATCATCGGCCTGTTCATCGTGGCCACGCTGATCTTCGTGAATCCCGTGGTTTCGCTGACGGCCTTCGGCGCGTTCGGGGCGCTTTATGCGGGCGTGGCCTACGCGGCCCAGCGGCGGCTTCGGGCCAACAGCAAGGTCATCGCGGCGACGGCCACCTACCGCGTGCAGGCGGTTCAGGAGGGTCTGGGCGGCATCCGCGACGTGCTGATCGACAGCACTCAGGGCGTCTTCCTGCGCAAGTTCGCCCGGTACGACCGGCAGCTGCGCCGGGCGCAGGCGACCAACGCCTTCATCGCCGCCTTCCCGCGCTTCGCCATCGAAGCGGCGGGCATGGTGCTGATCGCGCTGCTCGCGCTCTACATGAACACCCGGCCGGGCGGGCTGGCGGGCGCCCTGCCGGTGCTGGGCGCGCTGGCGCTGGGCGCGCAGCGCCTGCTGCCGCTGATGCAGCTCATCTACACCGGCCGCACCCAGCTGGTCGGCAACCGCCAGGTCCTGCAGGACGTGCTGGACCTGCTCGAAGCGCCGATCCCCGAGGAATACCTGCCCGACACGCCGCGCGAGCCGGTGCCGTTCGACAAGACCATCGCGCTGAAGAACCTCTGGTTCGGCTACGATGCGGCCACGCCCGTCCTGCGGAACCTGAACTTCACCATCCGCAAGGGCGCCAAGGTCGGCTTCATCGGCAAGACCGGCAGCGGCAAGTCGACCACCATCGACCTGATCATGGGTCTGCTCGAGCCGACCAAGGGCTCGGTGCAGATCGACGGCAAGGCGCTGAACGCGCGCACCCGCCGCGGCTGGCAGCAGCAGATCGCTCACGTGCCGCAGGCCATCTTTCTCTCCGACAGCTCGATCGCCGAAAACATCGCCTTCGGCGTCGACCGCGAGAAGATCGACATGGACCGGGTGCGCGAGGCCGCCCGCAAGGCCGCGCTCTCCGAGTTCATCGAGGCCATGCCGCAGCAGTACGACACCGCCGTCGGCGAGCGCGGGGTGCGGCTGTCCGGCGGCCAGCGCCAGCGGATCGGCATCGCGCGCGCCCTCTACAAGCGGGCCAGCGTGCTCGTCTTCGACGAAGCGACAAGCGCTCTCGATAACCAGACCGAAAGCGCGGTAATGGAGGCCATAGCCGCGCTTGGCCGCGACCTGACCGTGATCCTGATCGCCCACCGCCTGTCGACGGTGGCGGTCTGCGACGAGGTCATCCGGCTGGAGGCGGGCGAGGTGGCCGACAAGGGCGACTACGAGCAGGTCGTCCTCAAGGCCCAGGCGAGTTAGTCGCGAGGGGGCGGGGTTTGGAGCTCAAGTCGAAGAAGATCCTCGTCACGGGCGCTGACGGGTTCATCGGGTCGCACCTCGTCGAGACGCTGGTGCGCGACGGCTATGACGTGCGCGCCTTCGTCTTCTACAACTCGTTCAACAGCTGGGGCTGGCTGGACAAGGCCGCCCCCGACGTGGCCGGCAAGTTCGACGTGGTGGCCGGCGACATCCGCGACCCGCACGGGGTGCGCGACGCCATGCGCGGATGCCAGGTGGTGCTGCACCTCGCGGCGCTGATCGCCATCCCCTTCTCCTACCACTCGCCCGACGCCTACGTGGACACCAACGTGCGCGGCACGCTGAACGTGCTGCAGGCCGCCCGCGACCTGGGCGTCGAGAAGCTGATCTCGACCTCGACCTCGGAGGTCTATGGCACCGCCCAGTTCGTGCCGATCACCGAGGCGCATCCGCTGAACGCCCAGTCGCCCTATGCCGCGACCAAGGTGGGCGCCGACCAGCTGGCGCTCTCCTTCGCCTATTCCTTCGACATGCCGGTGGCCGTGCTTCGGCCCTTCAACACCTACGGGCCGCGCCAGTCCGCCCGCGCGGTGATCCCGACCATCATCGGCCAGATCGCGGCCGGCGAGCGGCGCCTGAAGCTGGGCGCGCTGCACCCCACGCGCGACTTCACCTTCGTCGGCGACACGGCCCGCGGCTTCATCCAGGCCGCCGCCTGCGACGGGACCATCGGGCGGGTGACCAACATCGGCAGCGGCTTCGAGATCTCCATCGGCGACACCGTGGCCCTGATCGCCGAGGCGATGGGCGCCGAGGTGGAGGTGGTGGCCGACAACGCCCGCATGCGCCCCGCCGCCAGCGAGGTCGAGCGGCTGTTCGCGGGCACGGACGAGGCGGTGCGCCTGTTCGGCTGGAACCCCGAGCACGGCGGTCGCGAAGGCTTCAAGCGGGGCCTCGCCAGGACCGCCGAATGGTTCTGCGATCCGGCAAACCTCGCTGTTTACAAGACCGGGCGCTACAACATCTGACCATGGCCAGCCCCTCCCCCGCGGCCCGGTCGCAACCGGACGCCTTCGAAGCCGCCTTCGTCGAGCGGCTGCGCAGCCTCGTGGGCGGCGGTCAGGGCTTCGTGGCCCTGCACGAACCGCAGTTTTCCGGCGAGGAATGGACGCTGGTGAAGGACTGCCTCGACAGCGGCTGGGTCTCATCGGTCGGCAAGTATGTCGACGCGTTCGAGGCGCGGGTGGCCGAGGCCTGCGGCGCCAAATACGCCATCGCGGTCGCCAACGGCACGGCGGCGCTGCACATCGCCATGCTGGTCGCGGGCGTGAAGCCAGGCGACGAGGTGATCATCCCGGCGCTGACCTTCGTGGCCACCGCCAACGCCGTCAGCCACGCCGGCGCGGTCCCGCACCTGGTCGACTCCAGCTTCGAAACGCTGGGCATGGACCCCGCCGCGCTTCGCACGCGCCTTGAGGCCGTCGCCGAGCGGCGCGGCGGCGAGACCTACAACCGCGAGACAGGCCGCCGGATCGCCGCCGTCGTGCCGATGCACGCCTTCGGCCATCCCGTCGACATGGACGCGCTGCTGGACGTAGCCGACGCCTTCGACCTGCCGGTGATCGAGGACGCCGCCGAGTCGATCGGCAGCCTCTACAAGGGCCGTCCCACCGGCGCGATAGGCCGCATCGGGATCCTGTCCTTCAACGGCAACAAGATCATCACCACCGGCGGCGGCGGCGCCATCGTCACCAACGACCCCGAGCTCGCCCGCCACGCCAAGCACCTGACCACCACGGCCAAGGTCGCGCACAAGTGGGCCTTCTTCCACGACGAGGTCGGCTTCAACTACCGCATGCCCAACATCAACGCGGCGCTCGGCGTGGCCCAGCTCGCCCAACTGGACGGCCTCCTCGCCGACAAGCGCCGCCTGGCCGAGCGCTATATCGCCGGGTTCGGCAACTTCGGGGGGCTGTCGGTGGTGCGCGAGCCCGCCTTCGCCCGCAGCAACTACTGGCTCAACGCCGTCCTGCTCGACGACGACCACGCCGGCCGCCGCGACGCCCTGCTCGAAGCCGCCAACGCCGCCGGCCTGCAGTGCCGCCCGACCTGGACGCTGATACACCGCCTGCCGATGTATGAAGCCGTCCCCCGCGCGCCCCTGCTCGTCGCGGAATCCATCGAACGGCGCCTGATCAACATCCCCTCCAGCGCGAAGCTGGGCGCCGTCGATGCCGCTTAGCATCCTGGCCGTCACCGGCGCGCGCTCCGACTGGGGGCTGCTGGTCCCGGTGCTGCGGGCGATCCGC
>CAMLKO010000154.1 GCA_946480495.1 uncultured Caulobacteraceae bacterium | reverse complement strand
TCGCGCACCAGCTCGAACCCGCGTCCAACCCAGCTCATCGGTTCGGTGCAGGCAAAGGACGTCGCCAGCGCCGCCTCGTCCTGGGCGAAGCGTTCGAAGGCGTCCTGGTGCAGTTCCACGCCTGACGCATCGACCCACCGGCGGCGGTAGTAGTGAACGTCGAGCCCCTCGACGCAGCCGACGAAGGCCTGAAAGGTCGTGCCCACGGCGCTGTCGGTTCTCTGCCCCGCAAAGACCGTCCTGCCGTTGAGCACCACGTACTTGTCGTGGTCGCGAATGACGAGATCGCCGTCCAGATAGAGGAAGGCGCCCGCCGCCGTCTTGCCGACATACCACCAGCGCGCCGCGGACGCCGGCGACGCCGCCGCCAGAAGCATCAGAATCCCCAGAGCCGCCGCGCGCATCCGATCCCCCGATCGCGTGAAGCTGAACCTTACCACGCTTGGCGCTTTTATCGCCAAGCTCGGCGGGCTATTCGAAGCGCCTGTCACTTCGAGGAGCCCCATGCGCCTGTCGCGCTATTTCCTGCCCGTGCTGAAGGAAGCCCCGGCCGACGCCCAGATCGTTTCGCACCAGCTGATGCTGCGCGCCGGCATGATCCGGCAGGAGGCGGCGGGCATCTACGCCTGGCTGCCGCTGGGTTTCCGCGTGCTGAAGAAGATCGAGCAGATCGTGCGCGAGGAGATGAACCGGGCCGGCGCCATCGAACTTTTGATGCCGACGCTGCAACTAGCGGAGCTTTGGCGCGAGTCCGGGCGTTACGACGCCTACGGGCCGGAGATGCTGCGCATCGTCGACCGGCACGAACGCGAACTCCTCTATGGGCCCACGAACGAAGAGATGATCACCGAGATCTTCCGGGCCTATGTGAAGAGCTACAAGGACCTGCCGCTCAACCTCTATCACCAGCAGTGGAAGTTCCGCGACGAGCGCCGGCCCAGGTTCGGCGTGATGCGCGGGCGCGAGTTCCTGATGAAGGACGCCTACAGCTTCGACATCGACGAGGCCGCGGCGCGCAGGTCCTACAACCGGATGTTCGTGGCCTACCTGAACCTCTTCTCGCGGATGGGGCTGAAGGCGGTGCCGATGCGCGCCGACACCGGGCCGATCGGCGGCGACCTCAGCCACGAGTTCATCATCCTGGCCGACACCGGCGAGAGCCAGGTCTTCTGCCACAAGGACCTCGTGGAGATGGGCGCGCCCGGACCGGACGTGGACTGGGACGACCTGCAGGGCCATGTCGACGCCCGCACCGCCCTCTACGCCGCCACCGACGAGATGCACGACGAGGCGAAGTTCGGCGAGGTGCCCGAGGACAAGCGCCTCTCCGCCCGCGGCATCGAGGTCGGCCACATCTTCTATTTCGGCGAGAAGTACAGCCGCCCGATGAACGCCAAGGTGACTGGCCCCGACGGCAAGGACGTCTTCGTCCAGATGGGCTCCTATGGCGTGGGCGTCTCGCGGCTGCTGGGCGCCATCATCGAGGCCAGCCACGACGACGGCGGCATCATCTGGCCCGACAGCGTCGCGCCGTTCGGAGCCGGCATCCTGTCGCTGCGGCCCGGCGACGAGGCGGTCGATGCCGCGTGCCGCACCGCCTACGACGCGCTGACCAACGCCGGCAAGGACCCGCTCTGGGACGACACCGACGACCGGCCGGGCGCCAAGTTCGCCACCGCCGACCTGATCGGCCTGCCCTGGCAGATCGTCGTCGGACCGAAGGGGCTGGCCGAAGGCACGGTCGAGCTGAAACGCCGCGCGACCGGCGAACGGGAATCCGTCTCGCTGGAATCGGCCATCGCCAGGGTGGCCGGGTGAGCGCGAACAACGGCTCCGTCGCCGCGCCGTTCAGCGCCTGGGAGCGCTCGGTCGCCGCCCGCTACCTGCGCGCCAAGCGCAGGAACGGCGGCGTGGCGCTGATCTCCATCATCAGCTTCATCGGCATCATGCTGGCCGTCGCCGTCCTGATCATCGTCATGAGCGTGATGAACGGCTTCCGGACCGAGCTTCTGGGCCGCATCCTGGGCTTCAACGGCCACGCCTATGTGGTGGGGCCGGTGCTGGACAGCCCGCAGCTGCCGATCTCCGTCCAGCGCCTGCGCGCCACGCCCGGCGTCACCCAGGCGATCCCGATGGTCGAGGCGCAGGCCATGGCCGTGGGGCAGGGGCAGATCAGCGGCGCGATCGTGCGCGGCGTCACCCCCGCCGACCTGAAGAGCATCAAGATCATCGCCGGCAACGTGAAGGCGGGCTCCCTGGCCACCTTCGGCCAGGGCGAGTACGGCGGCGAGGATCTGGTCATCGGCCAGCGGCTGGCCGAGACGCTGGGGGTGAACCCGGGCGACGTCATCACCCTGATCTCGCCGACCGGCGATGCGACCGCCTTCGGCTCGACGCCGAGGCAGAAGGACTATGTGGTCGCCGCCACCTTCTCGGTCGGCATGAGCGAGTACGACCAGGCCTTCATCTACATGCCGCTGGAGCAGGCGCAGCTGTTCTTCGGACGCGACAGCGCGGTCGACGTCATCGAGATCAAGCTCGCCGATCCCGACCGGGCCAAGGACATGAAGCCGGCGCTGCAGCGGGCCGCCGGGCCGGGCGCGCTGGTCACCGACTGGACGGAGAAGAACCAGAGTTTCTTCAACGCCTTGCAGGTGGAACGTAACGTGATGCGGCTGATCCTGATGATGATCGTGGCCATCGCCGCCATGAACATCATCTCCGGCCTCGTCATGCTGGTGAAGAACAAGGGCCGCGACATCGCCATCCTGCGCACCATGGGCGCGGGGCAGGGCGCGATCATGCGCATCTTCTTCATGGCCGGCGCGGCCGTCGGCGTGCTGGGCACCATCGTGGGGCTGGCGATCGGGGCGCTGTTCTGCATCTACATCCAGCCGATCCAGACCTTCCTGGAGTGGCTGACGGGGACCAGCCTGTTCAGCGCCGACGTCTATTTCCTCACCCACATCCCGGCGAAGATCGACTGGGGCGAGGTGGCGCTGGTGACCGGCTGGGGCCTGCTGATGAGCTTCGTCGCCACCCTGCCGCCGGCCTGGCGGGCCTCGCGCCTCGATCCGGTGGAGGCGCTCCGTTATGAGTGAGCCCGTCCTCTCCCTGCGCGGCGTGGTGCGCACCTACACGACCGAAGCCGGCCCGCTGCAGGTGCTGAAGGGCGTCGACCTCGACGTCTTTCCAGGCGAGATCGTGGGCCTGATCGGGCCGTCGGGCTCGGGCAAGTCGAGCCTGTTGCACGCCGCGGGCCTGCTGGAGCGGCCGAACGCGGGCGACATCCACCTGTCCGGCCAGGACTGCTCGAAGCTGTCGGAGGCCCAGCGCACCCGCGCGCGGCTGACGGCCATCGGCTTCGTCTATCAGTTCCACCACCTGCTGCCCGAGTTCAGCGCGCTGGAGAACGTGGGCCTGCCGGCGCGGATCGCGGGCAAGTCGAAGCGCGAGGCCGACGCCCGTGCGAAGGAACTGCTCGGCCAGCTGGGCCTGGCCCAACGCGTCGCCCACCAGCCGGCCCAGCTCTCCGGCGGCGAGCAGCAGCGCGTGGCCATCGCCCGCGCGCTGGCCAACCGCCCACGCCTTGTGCTGGCCGACGAGCCCACCGGCAACCTCGACCCCGAAACCGCCGAGGGCGTGTTCCGCGAGCTCTACGAGCTGGTGCGCGGGCAGGGGGTGGCCGCCCTGATCGCCACCCACAACATGGAGCTCGCCCGCTTCATGGACCGGGTTTTCGCCCTGCGCGACGGCCATCTGGAGCGGCGCGATATGGCGGCCGCCCACGCCTGACCTGTGGAAAGAGGCGACTGTCGCCTCCTTTTGGACAAAACTGGCCATTCCAGTCTTAGACGGCGCTTCCCCGCGCCCTGTTCAAGTTCCACGGCCGAGAGTTCACCCCCAATGGCCCGCACCTTCGACTTCGCCGGCAAGTCCGGTCAGCGCTACCGCTACACGCTCCTCGACGGCCAGACGATCTGGCCCAGCGGCGGCAACTACATCTACGCCAAGCCGGGCAAGACGGGCCCCAAGGTGGTCTTCGCCGGCGAGACGGAGAGCCTCTTCCGCGGCTACCGCGAACGCTGGGACGAAGCCCACGACAAGCACGGCGCC
>CAMLKO010000153.1 GCA_946480495.1 uncultured Caulobacteraceae bacterium | reverse complement strand
CGCGCGGGCGGGCCCCCTCGAAGGCCCACGCCCGAAGTCGCACGTTCTAGCACGCAGGGGGCGGCGCTTGCCAAGGCTTTGCTGCGATGCAGCGAGCGATGCTGGCGCCAACAAATGAAAACGCCGGCGGAGAGGCCCCGCCGGCGCTTCAAAGTCGTGACTGGAAGGCCGCCTACTTCCCGGCGGCCTTCAGGGCGTCCATCAGCTCGGGGACGGCGGCCTTGTAGTCGGCCACCAGGCCATAGTCGGCGACCTGGAAGATCGGCGCGTCGGCGTCCTTGTTGATCGCGACGATCACCTTGGAGTCCTTCATGCCGGCCAGGTGCTGGATGGCGCCGGAGATGCCGATGGCGATGTAGAGGTCCGGGGCCACGACCTTGCCGGTCTGGCCGACCTGGTAGTCGTTGGGGGCGTAGCCCGCGTCCACCGCCGCGCGGCTGGCGCCGACCGCCGCGCCGAGCAGGTCGGCGAGGGGGTCGATGACCCGCTGGAATTCCTCGGCCGAGCCCATCGCGCGGCCGCCGGAGACGACGATCTTGGCCGCGCCCAGTTCCGGGCGGTCGGACTTGACCATCTCTTCGGAGACGAAGCGGGTGTGGGCCGGGGCCGAACCGGCGTCGACCTTCTCGACCGAGGCCGAGCCGCCTTCCGCCGCCGCCTTGAAGACGGTCGGGCGCACGGTGATCACCTTCTTGGCGTCGGAGGACTGCACCGTCTCCAGCGCGTTGCCGGCGTAGATCGGCCGCACGAAGGTGTTGGCGTCGACCACTTCCACCACGTCTGAGATCTGCGACACGTCGAGCTTGGCGGCCACGCGCGGGGCGAAGTTCTTACCGAGCGTCGTCGAGGGCGTCAGGATGGCGTCGTAGTTCGGCGCGAGGCCGACCAGCAGCGCCTCATAGGCTTCGGCGAGGCCCTGGCCGAGCGCCGCGCTATCGGCGGAGAGCACCTTGCGCACGCCCCCGATCTTGGCGGCGGCCTGAGCCGCGGCGTCGACGTTCTGGCCGGCGACGAGGATGTCGATGTCGCCCGACAGCTTCTGGGCGGCGGTGACGGTCTTGTGCGTCGTGTCACGCAGCTGGCCGTCGTGGTGATCGGCGATGACGAGAACGGCCATTAGAGCACACCCGCTTCATTCTTGAGCTTCATGACGAGGTCGGCGGCGGTTTCGACCTTGATGCCGGCCTGGCGCTTGGCCGGCTCGGTGACCTTCAGCACCTTCAGGCGCGGCGCTGTGTCGACGCCGTAGTCGGCGGCGGTCTTGACCGCGATTTCCTTCTTCTTCGCCTTCATGATGTTGGGCAGCGAGGCGTAGCGCGGCTCGTTGAGGCGAAGGTCGGCGGTGACGACCGCCGGCAGGTCGACTTCCAGCGTCTGCAGGCCGCCGTCCACCTCGCGGGTGACGGTCGCCTTGGCGCCGGCCACGTCGACCTTCGAGGCGAAGGTGGCCTGGGGCCAGCCCAGCAGGGCCGCCAGCATCTGGCCGGTGGCGTTGTTGTCGCCGTCGATCGCCTGCTTGCCCATCAGGACGAGGTCCGGCTTTTCCTCATCGACGACCGCCTTGAGCACCTTGGCCACGGCCAGCGGCTCGGGGTCGGCGTCGCTCTGGACGAGGATGCCGCGGTCGGCGCCCATGGCCAGCGCGGTGCGGATCGTCTCCTGCGCCTGGGCCGGGCCGATGGAGACCACGACGACGTCGCTCGCGACGCCCTTCTCCTTCATGCGGACCGCTTCCTCGACGGCGATCTCGTCGAAGGGATTCATCGACATCTTCACGTTGGCCAGGTCGACCCCCGTCTGGTCGGGCTTCACCCGCGCCTTGACGTTGGAGTCGATGACCCGCTTAACGGTCACGAGAACCTTCATCGCGTGTCTCTCACCGAGGTTGTTGCATTGCGAAAAAATTGCGCGGACGAGGGCATAGCGTCTTATGCGCGCAATGCAAGTCCGACGCTAACGTCACCTTGAGCCGTATTTTTGTCCGATCCGCCGACTAGAGCCGCCGCATGAACCGCACTATCGACAGACTGAAGCTGATCTTCCTGGGCATCTTCTTCATCGGCGCCGCCGCGTCCTGGGGCTACCAGGCGCTGTGGGTATGGCCGGCGAAGAATTGCGAGGCCGACGGCAACTGGTGGGACGCCTCCACCCGCACCTGCGCGCACCCGATCTACATCCCCGACCTTACCGGCCGCCCGGCGGGCGTGAGCCGCAAGGCGTGGTCGGAGAAGAAGGCCGCCGAGATCGCCAACCGCAGCTAGCGCGAGGCGCCCGGGACCCAGAGCACGTCGCCTTCGCCCTTGCCGTTGGCGTAGCGCGCGGCGACGAACAGCAGGTCCGACAGCCGGTTCAGGTATTTCAGCGCCGCGGGGCTGACCGCGTCGCCGCTGTCGATAAGCGCCACACACGCCCGCTCGGCGCGGCGGCAGACGGTCCGCGCCAGGTGCAGGTGCGCGGCCGCGGGCGTTCCGGCCGGCAGCACGAAGGAGGTGAGCTCGGAAAGCTCGCCGTTCAGCGCGTCGATCTCGCTCTCCAGCCGGTCGACCTGGGAATCGAGGATGCGCAGCGCCTCCCAGGCGGGTTCGCCGGGCGTGGCGAGATCGGCGCCGAGGTCGAAGAGGTCGTTCTGGATGCGCGCGAGGATGTCGTCGAGCCCGTGGCCCTTGGTGTGCAGCCTAACGAGGCCGATGCAGGCGTTGGTCTCGTCGACGTGGCCGTAGGCCTCGACGCGCAGCGAGGCCTTGCTGACCGGCTCGCCGGTCGCGAGCCGGGTCGAGCCCTTGTCGCCTGTGCGGGTGTAGATGCGGTTCAGCGTGACCACGTCAGCCGGTCCGATGGCGCCAGTAGAAGGCGGCGACGAGGATGATGACGGCGACGAACTGCAACAGCACCCGAAGCCGCATCAGCCTGTTGGAGTGGGAGCGCGCATAATCGCCGCCGCGGTAGAGGCTGTAGATGCCGAACGCCAGCGTGATCGCCACCGCCGCCAGCGCCACATAGATCAGGATGTCGAAGATGCGGTCCATGGCGCGAACCTAAAGCGCAGCGCGACCACGCGCCAGACGCTGCTGAACATTGTCCGACGAGTTTGTTCAGCGAACGCATAAACGCCTGCAAGGTCGCCTAGCCGACCGAACTGCGGCGATCTGTCCGCTACATGCCATCAAATGTGATTGGAACGGCGCGTGTTTCGACGCTCTATGGGCCCGAGTTTGTCGCAGACGGCCTGGGCCGCTCCTTGCGCGCCCAGCGTTCAGTGAACACGATCAACTTCAATCTCGTCACAGCGGCGGCCCCATGAGGCGCGTGGGCCGCCCGTCACGCGAAAGGGCCGGCCCCCGGCGCAACGACATGAGCTATGTGAATCAGAAGACGCTCGCTCCCCTCCAGCCCGTGCGGCCGACCCGCCGGGCGCTGGCCAAGCAGCAGACGCGCGAGCGGATCCTGGCGGCCGCCCGCCAGCTCTTCATCCAGCGGGGCTATGAGGGCGCCACCATCCGCGACATCGCCAAGGCGGCCGGCATGTCCACTGGCGCGGTCTTCGCCAGCTTCGCCGACAAGGCCGAGCTGTTCGACGAGATCGTCGCCGCCGACTACCAGGCGCTGGAGGCCGAGATGGGCGCGGCGGTCAAAGGGGCCGGCGACGTCGAGGGCGCGCTGCTTGGCCTGTTCGGCGCGGCCTATCGCAGCCACGTGCACCAGCTGCCGATGGTCTGCGCGGCGATGTCGCTGGGCTGGACGCGCGATCCGAAGACGGCGGGGCGCAGCCGCGAGGCGCTGAAGCCGCTTGTCGACATGATCCGCGGCGCCCTGCAGGACGGCGTCGACCGCGGCGAACTTGCCTCGCATACCGATGTTCGGTTACTGCGCGGCATCGTCTGGGAGGTCTATCTGTCGGGCTACCGGGCGGCGGTGTACGAGGGCTGGACGGCGGACGACATGGTCGCGCGGCTTGCCGAGCAGCTGAAGATCATCCTGGCGGGCGTCAGGGCCTAGCGCGCGGGGGGCGCGGAAGGGGGATCTGGTGGGCGTACGCGAGCAGCAGAAGCAGGCGACCCGCGCCCGGGTGCTGGACGCGGCGCGCGACCTGTTCGACAGCGCCGGCTACGAGGAAACCACCATCCGCGCCATCG
>CAMLKO010000152.1 GCA_946480495.1 uncultured Caulobacteraceae bacterium | reverse complement strand
ACAACCCCTTCCGCAAGGAGTTCGCCGAGGTGAACTTCTGGCGCATCGAGCAGGCGATCGCCGCCGGCAAGCTCGACGCCAAGAAACCGATCGACGCCGACGCGCTCGTGAAGGCCGGCGTGATCCGCAAGGCGCGCGACGGCGTCAAGCTGCTCGGCAAGGGCGAACTGAAGTCGAAACTCGACATCACCGTCTACGCCGCCTCCGCCACCGCGCGCGAAGCGGTGGAGAAGGCCGGCGGCAAGCTGACGGTCACCAAGCCCGCGGCTGCGGCCGCTGAAGCGTAAGAGAACCTCGCAACGGGGCAGGGGGCGGATGACAACCATCCGCCGCTCCCCTATCTCTGGCCCAACAAGATCGCGGGGAAACTAGATGGCCTCGGCCGCCGAGCAGTTAGCAGCCAACATGAACTTCGGCGCCTTCCAGAAGGCGACCGAGCTTCACCAGCGCATCTGGTTCACCCTGGGCGCGCTGGTCATCTACCGGCTGGGGACCTACATCCCCATCCCCGGCATCGACCCGTCGACCTTCGCCGCGGCCTTCGAGGGCCAGGCCAAGGGCATCCTTGGCATGTTCAACATGTTCTCGGGCGGCGCGGTGCGGCGCATGGCGATCTTCGCCCTGAACGTGATGCCCTACATCTCCGCCTCGATCATCGTGCAGCTCCTGGGCTCGGTCTATCCGCCGTGGGAGAAGCTGAAGAAGGAAGGCGGCGAGGCCGGCCGCAAGCAGCTGAACCAGTACACCCGCTATCTCACCGTGGTTCTGGCCCTCTTCCAGTCGGCCGGCATCGCGTTTGGCCTGCAGAACGCGCCCCAGCACATCGTCGACAACCCGGGCATCTTCTTCGTGCTCTCGACGGTGGCGACGCTGAGCGGCGGCACGCTCTTCCTGATGTGGCTGGGCGAGCAGATCACCAGCCGCGGCGTCGGCAACGGCGTCTCCCTGATCATCTTCGCCGGCATCGTGGCCGCGCTCCCGCAGGCCATCTGGCTGATGCTGGAGCAGCTTCGCGCCGGGTCGCTCAGCCAGTTCACGGCGCTCCTGATCGTGGTGATCGGGATCGTGGTGATCTTCTTCATCGTCTTCATGGAGCGCGCCCAGCGGCGCCTGCTGATCCAGTATCCCAAGCGCCAGACCGGCAACCGGATGATGGGCGGCGAGAGCTCCTTCCTGCCGCTGAAGGTCAACACCTCGGGCGTCATCCCGCCGATCTTCGCCTCCAGCCTGCTGCTGCTGCCGGCGACGGTGCTGGGCTTCATCGACGTCACCCGCCTGCCGAGCTGGGCCGGCTGGCTGCCCTCGCTGCAGGGCCAGCTGACCCACGGCCAGCCGCTGTTCATGCTGTTCTACGGCGGGCTGATCGTCTTCTTCACCTTCTTCTACACCTCGGTCGTGTTCAATCCGGAGGAGACGGCGGAGAACCTGCGCAAGTACGGCGGCTTCCTGCCGGGCATCCGGCCGGGCAAGCGCACGGCGGAGTACCTGGACTATGTGCTGACCCGCCTGACGGTGATCGGCGCGGCCTACATCACCGCCGTCTGCCTGCTGCCCGAGGCGCTGATCGCCAAGACCGGTTCCTCCAACTTCTACCTTGGCGGCACCTCGATCCTGATCGTCGTGTCGGTGACCATGGATACGGTGGCGCAGATCCAGTCCCACCTGCTGGCGCACCAGTACGAGGGCCTCATCCGGAAGTCGCGCCTGCGCGGCGGTGGTCGTAACCGCTGATGAGGGCAGGGGGCATGAACATCATCCTCTTCGGCCCGCCGGCGGCGGGGAAGGGCACTCAGGCCAAGCGTCTCGTCGAGACGCGCGGCATGATCCAGCTTTCCACCGGCGACATGCTCCGCGCCGCCATCGCGTCCGGCTCGGAGCTCGGGATGCGGGTGAAGGGGATCATGGAGCGGGGCGAGCTCGTCTCCGACGCGATCGTCATCGAGCTGATCGAATCCCGTCTTCCTGAGGCCGAAGCCTCCGGGGGCGCCATCTTCGACGGCTTCCCCCGCACGGTCGGCCAGGCCCAGGCGCTCGACATCATGCTCAAGGGACGGGGGCGCCAGATCGACAAGGTCCTGCGCCTGAAGGTGGACGAGGACGCCCTGGTCGCCCGGATCACCAAGCGCTTCATGGAAGAGGGCAGGCCCGACGACAATCCGGACTCGTTTCGGGTGCGTCTGTCGGCCTACACCGACCAGACGGCCCCGCTGCTCCCCTACTACGAGGAGCAGGGCAAACTGGTGGAGATCGACGGCATGGCTTCAGTCGATGCGGTCGCGGCCGCGATCGACGAAGCCCTTGATGGATTGACCGTTTAGGGCGGTTTGCTGCGCGTCCGGCATTGACGCAAACGCAATCTTCCCTATAACCGGCGCTTCCGCGAAAGGCGCGACCCCGCACCGGCTCTTGGTTGAGGCTAGAGCCGGGGCGCGTGTCGCGTTTCTGCGCGTGTTAGGAGAACTTGAGACGTGGCCCGTATCGCAGGCGTCAATATCCCGACCAACAAGCGCGTTGTGATCGCGCTCCAGTACATCCACGGCATCGGACCCAAGAGCGCCCACGACATCATGTCGAAGGCCGGGATCGACGAAGCCCGCCGGGTGAGCGACCTGACGGACGCCGAAGTGCTGCACATCCGCGAGACGATCGACCGCGACTACAACGTCGAAGGCGACCTGCGCCGCGAGACCGCCGTGAACATCAAGCGCCTGATGGATCTGGCCTGCTACCGCGGCCTGCGTCACCGCAAGGGCCTGCCGGTTCGCGGTCAGCGCACCCACACCAACGCCCGCACCCGCAAGGGCCCCGCCAAGCCGATCGCCGGCAAGAAGAAGTAAGAGAGCCTCCCGATGGCCAAGGAACCGGCTCGCGTAAAGAAGCGCGAACGCAAGAACATCACCTCGGGCGTGGCGCACGTGAACGCCTCGTTCAACAACACCATGATCACCATCACCGACGCCCAGGGGAACGCCATCTCCTGGTCGAGCGCCGGCATGATGGGCTTCAAGGGCTCCCGCAAGTCGACCCCGTACGCGGCCCAGATGGCCGCCGAGGACGCCGGCCGCAAGGCCGCCGAGCACGGGGTCCGCACCCTGGAAGTCAACGTGTCGGGTCCCGGTTCGGGCCGCGAGTCCGCGCTGCGGGCCCTGCAGGCCGTCGGGATGACCATCACGACGATCCGCGACGTCACGCCCATTCCGCATAACGGTTGCCGGCCGCCCAAGCGCCGGCGCGTCTGAGTACGACAACTAGAACTTCCCGACGCCGGCCTCAGTTATCCAGGCCGGCGAGCCGCGTTTGAGGGACCGCCCTGTGATCGAAAGAAACTGGAACGAGCTGATCCGCCCGGAGAAGCCGCTGATCGAGACCGGCGCCGACGCCAGCCGCAAGGCCCGCATCGTCGCCGAACCCCTCGAGCGCGGCTTTGGGGTGACGCTCGGAAACGCGCTTCGTCGCGTTCTGCTCTCCTCCCTGCAAGGGGCCGCCGTCACCGCCGTCCAGATCGACGGCGTGGTGCACGAATTCTCCTCGCTGGAAGGCGTGCGTGAGGACGTCGTCGACATCGTCCTCAACATCAAGCAGCTGGCCGTGCGCATGCACGCCGAAGGCCCCAAGCGCATGACGCTTCGCGCCACCGGCCCCGGCGCGGTCACCGCCAGCCAGATCGAGACGACCGGCGACATCGAGATCCTGAACGGCGACCACGTGCTCTGCACGCTGGACGACGGCGCCCAGGTGCGCATGGAGTTCACCGTCCAGACCGGCAAGGGCTACGTCCCGGCCGAGCGCAACCGCCCCGAGGACGCCCCGATCGGCCTGATCGCCGTCGACGCCCTTTATTCGCCGGTCAAGCGCGTCGCCTACCGCGTCGAGCCGACCCGCCAGGGCCAGTCGCTCGACTACGACAAGCTGGTCATGGAAGTGGAAACCAACGGCGCGGTCAGCCCCGTTGACGCGGTGGCCTACGCCGCCCGCATCCTGCAGGACCAGCTGCAGATCTTCATCACCTTCGAAGAGCCCAAGGCCAAGTCGGAAGGCGAGGCCAAGCCCGAGCTGCCGTTCAACCCGGCGCTGCTCAAGAAGGTCGACGAGCTGGAGCTGTCGGTCCGCTCGGCCAACTGCCTGAAGAACGACAACATCGTCTACATCGGCG
>CAMLKO010000151.1 GCA_946480495.1 uncultured Caulobacteraceae bacterium | reverse complement strand
GCGTCGCGGTGGTCGTAGGCGACGGCGCCTTCCTCGAAGGTGACGAGGTCCTGGTCGTAGAGGCTGAACGGGCTCTCGCGGCCGATGACGGTGACGTTGCCCTTGTAGAGCTTCACCCGCACCCGGCCGGTGACCTTCTGCTGGCTGAAGTCGATGGCCGTCTGCAGCATCTCCCGCTCCGGCGCGAACCAGAAGCCGTTGTAGATGAGCTCCGCATAGCGCGGCATCAGCTCGTCCTTCAGGTGCATGGCGCCGCGATCGAGCGTGATGCTCTCGATGCCCCGGTGGGCGGCGAGCAGGATGGTCCCGCCCGGCGTCTCATAGACGCCCCGGCTCTTCATCCCGACGAAGCGGTTCTCGACCAGGTCGAGCCGCCCGATCCCGTTGTCGTGGCCAAGCTCGTTCAGCTTCGTCAGCAGCGCGGCCGGCGACAGCTTCTTCCCGTCGATGGCGACCGGATCGCCCCGCTCGAAGTCCACCGTGATGACGGTCGGCTTGTCGGGCGCGTCCTCCGGCGAGATCGTCCGCATATGGACGAACTCCGGCGCCTCGACGGCCGGGTCCTCCAGCACCTTCCCCTCGGAGGAGGAGTGCAGCAGGTTGGCGTCCACGCTGAACGGCGCCTCGCCGCGCTTGTCCTTGGCGATGGGGATCTGGTGCTTCTCGGCGAACTCGAGCAGCGCCTCGCGGCTCTTGAAGCTCCACTCCCGCCAGGGCGCGATGACGTGGATGTCGGGCTCCAGCGCGTAGTAGCCGAGCTCGAAACGGACCTGGTCGTTACCCTTGCCGGTCGCCCCGTGACAGACGGCGTCGGCGCCGACCTTCCTGGCGATCTCGATCTGCTTCTTGGCGATCAGCGGCCGGGCGATCGAGGTGCCGAGCAGGTACTGGCCCTCATAGACCGTGTTGGCCCGAAACATCGGGAAGACGTAGTCGCGGACGAACTCCTCGCGCAGGTCCTCGATGAAGATGTTCTCGGGCTTGATGCCCAGCAGCAGCGCCTTCTTGCGCGCCGGCTCCAGCTCCTCGCCCTGGCCCAGGTCGGCGGTGAAGGTGACGACCTCCGCCCCGTACTCGGTCTGCAGCCACTTCAGGATGATGGAGGTGTCGAGCCCGCCCGAGTAGGCGAGGACGACTTTCTTCACGGGCGGGTCGGCGGGCATTTCAGCTCCTCGAAGGCGAGCGCCTTAAAGGGCGCCCGGACGCGCAATTCAAGTGCGCGAAGGCCGCAAGGCCGTCCGAGGCTTTTCCTGAAGGGCGCGGAAGGGCATACCGCATCGCATGGCGCAGAGCTTCGATGCGGACGTGATCATCGCCGGCGCGGGCATGGCGGGCGCCACGCTGGCGCTGGGCCTGGCGAGCGGTGGGCTGAAGCCCCTGCTGATCGATCCGCTGCCGTTCGACGACATGCTGGCCCCGACCTTCGACGGGCGCGCCTCCGCCATCGCCTTTTCCTCGTTCCGCCAGTGGCGCGCGCTGGGCGCGGCGCCGCTGCTGGAGCCGCACGCCCAGCGGATCGAGCAGATCCTGGTCACCGACGGCCGCTCGCCCGGCGCCTCGGCCGCCTCGGCGCTGCCCTTCTTCCTGCGCTTCGACTCCGCCGAGATCGCCGGGCGCACCGACGGCGAGCCGCTCGGCTACATGCTGGAAAACCGCCACATCCGCTCGGGGTTGGCCAGGACCGTCACCGAAGCCGAGATCGAGGTGCTGGCCCCCGCCCGCGTCGAGAGCGTCGAGGCGCTGCCGGGCTCGGTGAAGGTCACGCTGGGCGACGGCCGCGTCCTGACCGCGCCGGTGATCATCGGCGCGGAAGGCCGGGGCTCGGTGGTGCGGCGTCAGGCCGGGATCGGCGTCGTCGGCTGGGACTATCCGCAGACCGGGGTCGTCGCGACGGTGCGCATGGAGCGCCCGCACGAGGGCGTGGCGCACGAGTATTTCCTGCCCGGCGGACCCTTCGCCATCCTGCCGCTGACCGACGACCGCGCGAGCCTGGTCTGGACCGAGAGCCGTTCGCGCGGCGCGGCGCTCAAGGCCGCAGTGCCGGAGGCCTTCCAAGCCCACCTGATGCGCCGCTTTGGCGACTTCCTCGGCGAGGTCACGGTCGAGGGGCCCGTCTTCACCTACCCGCTGTCGCTGGCGCTGGCCGAACGCATGGCCGCGCCGCGCATGGCCCTGCTGGGCGACGCCGCGCATGGCGTCCACCCCATAGCCGGGCAGGGCCTGAACCTCGGCCTCAAGGACGCCGCCGCCCTGTCGCAGGTGCTGGTGGAGGCCTCGCGCCTTGGCGAGGACATCGGCTCGCTGGCCGTGCTGGAGCGCTACGCCGCCTGGCGCCGCTTCGACAACGTCATGCTGTCGGCCGGCATGGACGCCTTCGTCTGGCTGTTCTCCAACGACAACCCGCTGCTGCGCTTCGCCCGCGGCGCGGGCCTCGCGGTCGTCAACCGCATCGCCCCGGCCCGGCGCTTCTTCATGCAGGAAGCCGGCGGCGCCGTCGGCGACCTCCCCCGGCTGCTGCGCGGCGAGGCGCTCTAGCTACTCCCCCTCGCCCAGCTCCCGCGCCTCTTCCGGCAGCATCACGGGCACGCCGTCGCGGATGGGGTAGGCGAGCCGGGCGGAGCGGCTGATCAGCTCGGCCTTGTCGCGGTCGTATTCGAGCGGGCCGTGGGTGACGGGGCAGACGAGGACTTCCAGCAGGCGCGGGTCGACCTCGGCGTGGGCGGCGATTTCTGTCATGGGCGCTTGTTACTGCACCGAGGGCGGCTCGTCATCGTCCGGGCTCGCGGAGTCGATCTGCATGAGCGCGATCAGCGCATCGCGGCGGTCGGCGATGGAGTAGGCCTCCAGCAGCGCCTGCTTCTCGGCCGCGTCGAACGGCAGGCCGATGGCCAGGCTGTTGATCAGGGCGTCGGGCGGGGCGTTCTTGGCCGTCTCCCAGTCGATCTCCAGGCTCTTGCCCTCGAGATAGCCCTTCAGGACGTCGAAGAAGGGCGTGCCCCTGAACAGGTCGGCGGCGGGCGGCGGGGTCAGGTCGCCTTCGTACATGATGAACTTCGCCCGCACCTGCCGGTAGGGCGTCTGCACCGGCAGCTCGTCGCCCGGCTGGAAGCGGCACACGCCGGTCAGTGTTATGAGATAACGTCCGTCCGGCGTTTCCGTGTAGCTGGTGATCCGTCCGGCGCAGCCGACGGGCGCCAGGGCCGGCCGCTCGCGGTCGCCGCCGGGGCGGGTCTGGATCATGCCGATGATGCGGTCGGCGGCCATCGCATCGTCGACCATGTTCAGGTAGCGCGGCTCGAAGATGTTGAGCGGCAGCCGCCCGCCCGGCAGCAGCAGGGCGCCGTCCAGCGGAAACACCGGGATCACCTGGGGCAGGTCCTCCGCCTTGCGGTATCCGGGCATGGCCGCCGCCTTCCTTATGAGAACAGGATCGAGGAAAGCCGCCGGCGCCCCTGCCGGGTGACCTCGGAGGTGGGGCCCGCGGCCTCGAACACCGTCAGCAGTTGCTGGCGGGCCGCGCCCTCGTTCCAGTCGCGGTCGCGCTCGACGATGGTCAGCAGCTGGTCGGCCGCCTCGTCGAGCCGTCCCTGTCCGGCGAGCGCCTTGGCCAGGTCGAAGCGGGCCTGGTGGTCGTTCGCGTCCTTGGCCAGCCGCTTTTCGAACTCCGCGGTCTCGGCCGCCGCGCCCTGCGCCAGCGTCAGCGCCGCGCGGGCGGCGTCGAGGTCGGGGTCCTTGGCGTCGGCCGGCGCCATGGCGGCCACCTCGCCCGCCCGCTCCATGTCGCCGCCGGCGATGTAGCAGCGGGCCAGGCCGCCGATGGCCTTGACGTTCTTCGGATCGAGCCCCAGCGCCTGGGCGTAGGCCTGCGCCGCCCCGCCGATGTCGCCGAGGTCCATCGACTCCTTGCCCATCGACAGCAGCTGGTCGATGTCGGAGGCGGGCGGCGGGCCGACGAGTTTCTCGACGAACTGCTTCACCTGGCTTTCGGGCAGCGCGCCCATGAAGCCGTCGACCGGCTGGCCGTCGACGAAGGCATAGACCGTCGGGATCGACTGCACGCGCAGCTGGCCGGCGAAGGCCGGGTTCTTGTCGACGTCGATCTTCACCAGCTTGACCGCGCCGCCCATCGCGTTGACGGCCTTCTCCAGCGAGGGCGTCA
>CAMLKO010000150.1 GCA_946480495.1 uncultured Caulobacteraceae bacterium | reverse complement strand
ACGGCGCTGAGGGTACGGTCCAGGCGCTGATCGTCACCGCGCAGAAGCGCGAGGAGGACATCCAGGACGTCCCGATTGCGATCTCGGCGTTTACGCAGGAAGACCTGACGCGGTCTCAGGTGGCCGGCGGCCCCGACCTGATGACCCAGGTCCCGAATATGACGTTCACGAAGACGAACTTCACGTCTTATTCGATCCAGATCCGCGGCATCGGCACCCAGGCGATCTCCGCCACCGTGGACCCGGCCGTGGCTGTCGCGTTCAACAACACCCCGTTTCTCAGGGCCCATTTCTTCGAACAGGAATTTTACGATCTCGAGCGGGTGGAAGTGCTCCGCGGACCGCAGGGCACCCTCTATGGCCGCAACGCTACGGCCGGCGTGGTCAACCTGATTTCCGCCAAGCCAAGATTCCAGTTCGAAGCCAAGGCCTCCGGCGACGTCTCGAATTACAATTCAACCCGCGTCGAAGGCATGCTCAATCTGCCGCTGGTCGAGGACAAGGCCGCCCTCAGGCTCGCCGGCGCCTGGACAAAGCGCGAGGGCTATACGACCAATCAACTCAGCGGAAACCCGATCGACGGGCGCGACCTGTGGTCCACGCGGGTGAGCCTCCGCATCGACCCCAACGAGCGTCTGTCGACCAACTTCATCTGGGAGCACTTCGAGGAAGACGACGACCGCCTTCGCTCGGGCAAGCAGACCTGCAAACGGGCGAATGCGCCCGACGAGATCAACGGGCAGACGACGCACGTCCCCGGTTACACCGTCTCGGATCCGCAGCATTACCTTGACCAGGGCTGCGACCCGGCTTCGATCTACTCGCCCGAGGCCTTCCAGACGCCGGACGGGAACACGCTGCCGTACTACTACCCACTAAAGGAAGTTGGCGCGCCGTTGCCGACCTCGACACCGGGAGGCATGATTTTCCTGGAATTCGATCCGTACGCAAGTGCAGCCCAGTCCCGCGACCTGCGAGTGATCGAGTCGCAGATCGATCCGATTTACCGCGCCTCCAGCGATACCGTCGAGCTGAACGTGGACTTTGACGTTGCCGAAAATCTGACGGTGTCGTCGCAGACAGGCTTCCAAAAGGATTTTCTCTTCTCAAGCCAGGACTACAACAGGTTCAACACCAGGCCGGGCGCCTTCCTGTACTGCAAGCCGGACAACAGCGATTGCCCGGTAAACCAGTCAGAGAACATGAACCTGCGGGTTACCCCAAAGCCCGGTGGTCCAGTCCTCGGCCCTGACGCGGGCGACCGGTGGGGCGATCCCTGCGATCCCTCGCTCGGATTCACCTGCTACACGGCCGGCGTCTTCTGCGATCCTCAGATCGGCTGTAGCGACCGGCTGCTGGCGATGGACCTGGCGACGGCGCGCTCACGTCAATTCAGCCAGGAACTGCGCATCGCTTCGAATTTCGACGGACCGTTCAATTTCAGCCTCGGCGCCAACTACCTGCGCTACAAGACCCTTGAAGATTACTATGTCTTCATCAACTCCCTCACGCTCGGACTTACCTGGCGGCAGCATAACTATGCCGGAGACATAGTGATGTGGGAGCCCGGGATCAGCGACAACCACATGTGCCTGCAGCGCGGCTTCGACTATATCGACGGAAGCGTCCAGGCCAGTCCCTATGGGTTAGGGTGTAATTCGTATATCGACCCCAATCCGATTACCGACCTGAACGGTCAGGGACACAATTACTTCAGAAACCAGAACCCCTACAAGGTTCAGTCCTACGCTGTGTTCGGCGAGGTCTACTACGACATCACGCCTGACCTCAAGCTGACGGCCGGCCTGCGTTGGACCGTCGACAAGAAGGACTTCCGCAGCATCCCGAGCGAGGTTCTCGTTTCGGGCTACGGATACCCCGAGGCCGCTCATATCGAACAGGAATGGCGCGAGCCGACCGGCCGTCTGGTGATGACCTGGAAACCTCAGCTGGGCTTCACCGACGAGACCATGGTCTATGGCTCCTACACCCATGGCTACAAGGCAGGCGGCGCGAACCCGCCGGGCGCCGCTCTGGTCACCTTCTTCAGCAGCGACGTTGCAAATCCGGTGCACCCGGCCACCTTCGACGCGGAGTTTGTCGATGCTTACGAACTCGGCACGAAGAACACGCTCCTCGACGGCGAGCTGACTTTCAACTTGACCGGTTTTTATTACGACTACAGCGATTACCAGATATCGGAAATCGTCGATCGATCCGCTATCAACCTGAACTTTGACGCCAAAATATGGGGCGTGGAGCTGGAAACCGACTGGCGTCCGCTGGAGAACCTGCGCTTTGGCCTGAGGGTCGGTTACGAAGACACGCGCGTGGCGGACGGCGAGAAGGCGGTCGACTTGATGGATCGCACGAACGGGCACGACGACTGGATGGTGATCAAGCCGTTCGTGACACAGGCATCCAACTGTATCCTGCCCAAATATGTGGTGGCCGCGATCATCCCTCAATCCACGCTCGCTGGTCTCGGCGGTGCAATCGAGTCCGCCTGCGGCGAAGCTTACCAAGGGCTTTGGAATCTGGGCAAAGTCGATCCGGTCACAGATGCCCCATACGGTGCGCCGCCCAACACCAGCAGCCCGATCCCGGCGGATTATCCCGGGTTTGACCCGCTCACGGCTCCGAACAACGGTGCCGGTTTCGACAAGGACCTTTCGGGCAACATGCTGCCCAATGCGCCGCATTGGACGGGCACGCTGACGGCGGATTACACGATCCCGCTCCCGTCAGAGTGGCTGATGACGCTGCACACCGACCTCTATTATCAGTCGGAGGCCTGGACTCGAATCTTCAATCTGGAAGGCTTCGACAAGCTCAAGGCCTACACCAACGTCAACCTCGCGGCGATCTTCACCAACGAAGACGCTGGCTGGACGGTGATGGCATACGTCAAGAACATCTTTGACAAGGACAACATCACCGGGGCGTTCCTCAACTCCGACGACAGCGGCCTGACGAACAACGTCTTCCTCAACGAACCGCGGTTGTACGGCCTGCGCGTGACCAAGAACTGGACCGGCTCGGCCTGGTGGGGAGCCAACGGCCCGACACGGCCGTTGCCCCTCCGCGTGGAGGTCGAGGGCTATCACGGTAAGCTGAGCGGCGGAAACGGCGCCTTCAAGCCCCCGCTCGCTGATCTTTACGACCCCGATTTCCAGCCGCCGTTCGGCGCCACTCAGAACGACCTCGCCGCGCTCAACGGTGGCGGTCTGCGACTGACCTGGAAGCCGGATGGCTCGACATGGAACGTCAGCGGCGGCGTCCGTTACGGCCGAGCGGGCGGGGGAACATATCTCTTCAAAAGGAAAAGGCTGGATGACGCGTGCCTCATAAACGACAAGTATTGCTGGAACCCAAGTGATCTTCCGGGGGCGTCCTCCGAGATTGAAGGTAAGTACAACTGGCACCGCTACTTTGAACTGAGGACACAGAACGAGGAAGCGCACACCATTGTCGATTTCGCGGTAGGCAAGGATTTTGGCCTGGGCAGCCTGGCCAGCGCGCGTATCCGAAACAGCCTGACCGCAGGCCTGGCTTACGCTAACTTCAAGTCGTCGTCCAAAGCGACAATTCACGGCTCGCCTGATCTGACCCTGCCGGACAATTTCTTCACCTACGACAGTACAAATGGATACCAGTTCTTCTCCGCGCACCACCATCGGATCGACGACACCGTTCATTCGGACCGAGAATTCAAGGGCGCGGGCCCCGAGCTGAACTGGGATGCCTCGTTCGACTTGTTTGGGGATACGGATACGGCGGGCAGGGTTGACCTTGATGTCGGCGCCGGCGCGGTCTTGCTCTTTGGAAAGCAGAAGGCGGCGTTCTCCGGCACGCTTGAGGGCGTGTACCGCACCAACGGTCAATTTGGTTTCCCCGGAGGAGGTTATGTCTCCTCTTACTATATCGATCCGCTCGCCATAGCCCCGCGCAGCAAGTCGGTCACAGTGCCCGGCGTGAAGGCCAACCTCGGCCTTTCCTACAGTGTCGGCGGGATGAAGGTTTCCGGCGGCTACCGCTGGGAGCGCTATTCGAAAGCGATCGACGGTGGTTGGGACGAGCGCAGAACCTATGACCGCACATTTGACGGCCCCTACATGAAGGTCTCGGTCGGCTTCGGCGGCTGACGCAAGACCCTCCGGCTTCGGTCCCCTCTGAACCGGA
>CAMLKO010000149.1 GCA_946480495.1 uncultured Caulobacteraceae bacterium | reverse complement strand
CCGATCACGAAGGGCGCGGCGCCGTGGGCGGGGGCGTCGGCTTCCCTGGCGCTTTCGAGGCGGGCCAGCGTGACGATCAGGTCGTTGTGGCGGGCGAGCCGTGCGGAGGTCGCGGCGTTGGCGCCGGTCAGCGTCAGGGGCGGACGGGCCGAGGGCGGCACGTTCATCTCGGCGCGGATGGAGCGGACTTCGGTGACGAGGTCGACCAGCCAGCCGATCTCCGTCTCGGCCTTGGCGTCGATCCAGGACGCCGGAAGCTCGGGCCAGGCGGCGGTCATCAGGAAGCCGTCGCGTTTCCCGCCAAACTCGGCGGTCTTCTCCCACAGCTCCTCGGTGATGAAGGGCATCACCGGGTGCAGCAGCTTGAGGCACATGTCGAGCACCCAGGCGGCGGTGGCGCGGGTCTCCTGGCGGGCGGCTTCGTCGTCGCCGTTGAGGATGGGTTTGGCGAGCTCCAGGTACCAGTCGCAGAACACGTTCCAGACGAAGCGGTAGAGGGCGCCGGCCGCGTCGTCGAAGGCGCAGGCGTCGAGCGCGCGGGTGACTTCGGCGGCGGTCTTGGCCGTCTCGCCGCGGATCCATTTGTTGATCGTCTGGGTGACCGCGCCGGGATCGAAGCCGTCGGCGCGGACGCACTCGTTCATCTGGCAAAAGCGCGCGGCGTTCCACAGCTTGGTGCCGAAGTTGCGGTAGCCCTCGATGCGCTGTTCGGAGAGCTTGATGTCGCGGTTGGGGCCCGACAGCGCCGTCATGGTGAAGCGCAGCGCATCGGCGCCGTACTTGTCGACGAGGCCCAGCGGATCGACGACGTTGCCCTTTGACTTGCTCATCTTCGCGCCCTGGGCGTCGCGGACGAGCGCGTTGATGAAGACCTCGCGGAACGGGACCTCGCCGGTGAAGTGCAGGCCCATCATCATCATCCGGGCGACCCAGAAGAAGATGATGTCGAAGCTCGTGACCAGGATGTCGGTCGGATAGAAGCGCTTGAGGTCGTCGGTCTCGTCCGGCCAGCCCAGCGTCGAGAACGGCCACAGGCCCGACGAGAACCAGGTGTCGAGGACGTCGTCGTCCTGCCGCAGCTCGACCTCGTCGCCGTAGCGGATCTGGGCGGCGGCCTGGGCGTCGTCGGCGCTCTCCTCGACGAAGATGTGGCCGTCGGGGCCGTACCAGGCCGGGATGCGGTGGCCCCACCAGAGCTGGCGCGAGATGCACCAGGGCTCGATGTTCCGAAGCCACTCGAAGTAGGTCTTTTCCCAGTGCTTGGGCGTGAAGGTGGTGCGCCCCTCCTCCACCGCCTTCAGCGCGGGTTGCGCCAGCGTCTTGGCGTCGACGTACCACTGGTCGGTCAGGTAGGGCTCGATGACCACGCCGGAGCGGTCGCCGTGCGGGACGACGTGGCGGGTCTTCTCGATGCCGCGCAGGAGTTCGAGCTGCTCCATCCGCTCGACGACGCGCTTGCGGGCCTCGAAGCGGTCGAGGCCGCGGAATTCCTCCGGCGCGTTGGCGTTGAGGCGGCCGAACTCGTCGAGGATGTTGATGGCTTCGAGGTTGTGGCGCTTGCCGACCTGGAAGTCGTTGAAGTCGTGGGCCGGCGTGATCTTCACGGCGCCGGAGCCCTTCTCCGGGTCGGCGTAGTCGTCGGCGACGATGGGGATCAGCCGCCCGACGATGGGCAGGCGGACCTGCTTGCCGATCAGCGCGGTGTAGCGCTCGTCGTCGGGGTGAACGGCGACGGCGGTGTCGCCGAGCATGGTTTCGGGCCGCGTGGTGGCGACGACGACCTCGCCCGTGCCGTCCTCCAGCGGATAGGCGAAGTGCCAGTACTGGCCGTCGACCTCGCGCTGCTCGACCTCGAGGTCGGAGATGGCGGTCTGGAAGTGCGGGTCCCAGTTCACCAGCCGCTTGTCGCGGTAGATCAGGCCTTCCTTGTAGAGCTGGACGAACACCTTGCGCACGGCAGCCGACAGCCCGGCGTCCAGCGTGAAGCGCTCACGGCTCCAGTCGCAGGAGGCGCCGAGCCGGCGCAGCTGGTTGACGATCTGGCCGCCGGACTGGGCCTTCCACTCCCAGACCTTCTCGACGAAGGCCTCGCGGCCCATGTCGCGGCGGCCGATGTTGCCGCTGGCCGCGAGCTGGCGCTCGACGACCATCTGGGTGGCGATCCCGGCGTGGTCGGTGCCCGGCAGCCACAGCGCCGCGCGGCCACGCATGCGGGCGAAGCGCGTCAGCACGTCCTGCAGGGTGTTGTTGAGCGCATGCCCGATGTGCAGCGAGCCCGTCACGTTCGGCGGCGGGATGACGATGGTGAAGGGCTGGGCGTCGGGATTGCGCTTGAGGACGAACTCGGGCGCGAACGCGCCGGACGCCTCCCACTTCTTGTAGAGGCGCGGTTCGACGGACTTGGGATCGAAGGTCTTTTCGAGCATCGGGTTCGGTTGACGACTCTCTGCGTGGTTCGAGACGCTCGGCTGAGGCCTCGCTCCTCACCATGACGACCTAGGTGCGGTCAATTCACCTTCGTCATCCTGAGGAGCGCCCGAAGAGGCGCGTCTCGAAGGACGCAAGGTCCAGATGCGGGGTTCAGGGGCGCAGAGGCCCTATCCTACTCGCCCGCGGGAAATCCGCTCGACCTCGTCGCGGACGGCGGCCTGGACGATGCCGGGGAGGTTCTTGTCGAGCCACTCGCGCAGCATCGGCGCCAGCAGCTCGCGGGCGAGGTCTTCCAGCGTGGGGCTGTCGCGCCGCGGCTGGGTGACGGCGGCGGAGAGCTGGCCGAAGGCGGAGGCCGCGGCGGTTGCGGCTTCGCGGCTCAGCAGCGAGTCAGGACGGGCCGGCGCGGGCTCGGCGCGGATGGGCTCCGGCTCGATCTCGGGCGCGCGGATTTCTTCCTGGATGACGGAGGCGCTTTCGTCGGCGGTCTCGACGGATTCGGGCGCGTCCTCTTCCTCGGCGGCGGCGGCCGCCTCTTCGCCTTGCGGCGCATCGTCTTCGGAAATGATGCGGCGGATGGAGGCCAGAATCTCCTCCATCGTCGGTTCCGGAGCGGTCTGGTCGGACATGGGCGAGCCGTGGCGTTAAGGACGAAGCGCTAAGCGGCGCACCCTAGCGCGGCGAGGCTGCGTTGCAAACGGAGGCGGCGCCTATTTGCCCTTCACCGGCGAGTTCGCCGGGTCCGCGCCGATCGGCGGAGCGCCGACGCGGTCGAGCAGCTCGACCCCATACTCCCACGGCACCCAGCCCCACGCGTGCTTGACGCGGTTGAAGTTGGCCGCCGGGTCGTAGATCGACACGCCGGTGGTCAGGTTGCGGGCTTCCAGCTCGCCCATGGCCGCGAGCACGGAGGCCGCGGCCACATACTCGTCGTGCCGGGCGGTCACCAGCGCGAGTTCAGCGGAGCGCAGTTCCTGCTCGGCGTTGAGGACGTCGAGCGTGGTGCGAAGGCCGACCTGGGCTTCCTGGCGGGTGCCTTCGAAGGCGATCTGGGCGGCGTTCACCTGCTCCTGGTTGGCGGTGAGGTTGGCGCGGGCGCCGAGCAGCTGGTTCCAGGCCTGGGCCACGTCCTGCAGCACGTTGCGGCGCGAGCCTTCGATGGCGATGCGGGCCGCGTCGTCGCGGGCGGAGGCCTGGCGCACTTCCGAGTTGGTCAGGCCGCCGGTGAAGATCGGCACGGTGGCGACCACCGAGCCGCTCACCGCGCGATCGTAGTCGCCGAACTGGTTGCCGTTGCCGCCGACTTCGGAGGCGTTGTAGCCGAGGTCGCCGCGCAGGCTGACGGTCGGGCGGCGCTGGGCGCGGGCGGCGGCGACACGGGCGCGAGCGGCGCGCTCGGCGTAGCCGGAGGCCATGACCGACGGGTTGTTGGTTTCGGCGCGGGCGAAGGCGTCATCCACCGACGCCGGCAGCAGCCCAGCGAGCGACGGCTCGGGCGCGAGCTCCCCCGGGTTCTGACCCACGATGGCGGCGTAGTTGGCGCGGCTGATGGCGAGCGTGGCCTGGGCGGAGGCGAGGCCCGCGCGGCTGGCGGCGAGGCGCGCCTCGGCCTGGGCGACGTCGGTGCGGGTGATCTCGCCGACGTCGAAGCGGGCCTTGGCCTCGTCCAGCTGCCGCTGGAGGACGGTGACGTTCTCCTCGTTGATGCGCAGCCGCTCCTGGTCGCGGCGCACGTCGACATAGACCTGCACGACATT
>CAMLKO010000148.1 GCA_946480495.1 uncultured Caulobacteraceae bacterium | reverse complement strand
GCCTTGGCCGCACGTCCCTTCAGGAACCAGCGATGTTCCTGGCCGCTCAGACCGCGCTGTGCGAAGTCGGTCAGTTCCGGCACGCCCATGTCGTTGTCCAGGCGCCCCAGCATCCGGCTGAACGATCGGCTCAGGCTTTCGGAGTAGTCGGGCTTCTGGTTCAGCAGGAATTCACCCAGGTAGGTGTCGGCGATGTCCGCGGGCCAGTCGTTGGGGCCGACGAGACTGAGACGCACCCCGCCCGAATATACCCGCGAGGTCGGACCGTCTCCCGAGGGCTGGTCGGCCAGTCGCGCCCGCTGGGCCGGAAACACCCGCGTACCGGTCGCCCAGGCTCCCGTCGTCGCTGAAACCAGAGTCACGCTGTCGTCGGCGACCATGTCGATCTGCACCCGCTCCCCGTCGAACGCGGACGCCCCCTGGATGAACAGCCATCCGCCGGCCGCGAACTCCCGGTCCGTGGTGTCGAGCATCAGGGTGGTCGCGCCGATCGCCACGTCGGCGGTCAGGCGTCCCGCGTCATGCCACAGCGGCAACAGCCAGTCGCTCGAACCCAACGCCTGCAGCATCAGATCGAAGAAGGTCCGTTCTTCGCCATGCAGCAGAAGCTGGAACTCAAGGGAGCGCCGCGGCGACAGGCGCAGGCCGCGGCGTTGTTCGGCGCCGACCCGTGATGGCAGGACGTCCGTCAGCCATTCCAGGCGTTCGGTGACGCCCCCCGACCAGTTCGGGCGGAAGGTCCAGATCGGCAGGTCTTCGATGGGGACCAGGGTCATCGGGCGGGAATTCCGAGCGCTTGACGGATCGTCGGCGCGTTCCTGCGGATATGAGAGATGACGATCGCCTCACCGTCCGATGAGGCCATGGCTTCCGGAATGCGGCGAGGGTCGTCGACCAGGATGCTTCGGATCGACATCGCGCCGCCTGCGGCTCCACCCGATCCGCCGCCGTTCAGGATGTGGCGGGGATCGTCACGGGTGAGGACCTCTTCGTTGCGCATCAGGATGGCCGGAACCTCGCCGTTCCTGAGACCGGGAATGCCGCCGCTGTGGAGGCGCTGGGCGCCCGCGAAGATCATCGGACTGATGGACCGGCTGACGCTCGGCGAACCGGCGATGCCGCCGCCGTGCAGAACGGAAGCCGCTGCCTTGACCGAATTGGCCGCCAGCAGGGTTGACGCTGCCGTCTGAAGCGCCACGGCAGCAGCGCCTAATGCGACGGCTCCCGCCAGAACCTTGTCACCCCCCTGCTTGACGGCGGCGCCCGCCAGCAGCAGAGCCGCGCCGCTGAACAGTCCGTTGACCCCTCCCGCCAGCTTCTGTCCCGCCCCGGTCTTCATCAGCAGGTTGAGCAGCGCCTGCTTCAGGATCATCTCGCCGATTTCGCGCAGGAAGTCGGCGGCGACCTGCAGCACCGATTCCCCGAACGCCGCGAGAGCGTTGCGCCCTTCCGCCACCTTCTGCAGGAAGTTGTCGAACACCGTCACGCCGGCGTCGGCGATCATCTGGTTCGCGTCGTTGACCGTCAGAATGTCGGTTGAGATGTTCTTCGTCTCGGCCTTGACGAGCTCGATTTTCGCCAGCCAGGCGTCGTAAGTCTCGGTCGTGATCGCGCCCTGCTGGACCAGCGTGTCGAGGAGCTGCTTGATGACGTCGATCTGCGCCAGGATCTGCGGCGTGGTCTTGGCATAGGCGCCTTCGATGTTCGCGCGCCATTCGTCGAGCGTAATGAGGCCCTTTTCGAGCAAGGCGTTCTGCGTCTCGACGATCGTGTTTCGGGCCGAGATGATGTCGTTGAGCTTGCGCTCCTCTTCCGCGACGAGGGATCGTCCCTCTTTCGCGGGGGCGGTGTTCGAGCCCGTGGTCGGCGCGGTGCGCAGCCGGTCCGCGTTGGCGATGAACGCTTCCAGTTTCGGGTCCGGAACAGCGCCGCGGATCGACTTGGCGAAATCCTCGGCGGTCAGCGCCATGTCGGCGATCTGCTTGGTGAGGTCGTCGTTGGCAGCCTTCGACTGCGCATAGGCGTCGGCCGCAGTGATCGAGCCGTCTGCGTAACGGTCCTGGATGCTCTTGAGCGTGGCGTCCCGCTTCTTCTCGAGGTCGCCGATGCTCTCGGTATAGAACTTCAGGGTCGCCTGCTGCTTCAGCAGTTCGCCGTTCTTGTCGACCCGGGCGTTGAACGCGTCGAGCGACTCCCCGTTGACGTCCTTGCCGCCCAGCTTGCGGAAGTCCGCGACCTCCTGCTTCAGCTTCTTCGACGCGTCGTCGATGACGTCCAGTCGCTGCTGGAGCGAGGCGACCTGACCCTCGGCGACCTTCTTGTCCAGTCCCTGCTCGGCGCTGGCGAGCTGGCTTTCCATGGAATCGAGCTTGTTCTGGAGCGCGCGGGCCTTCGACGCCGCTGAATTGGCGGCGCCCTGGTTCTCCCGGCTGACCTTGTTGCGCTCGATCGACTCGCCAAGGGCTCGCGCCTTGTCGGCCGAAACCTTGTCGGCGCCCACCGCCAACGCCTTGTCGTATTCCTTCTGGCCGGCAAGCTGGATGCGACGCTGCTGGTTGACGCCGCGCAGGGCGTCGTATTCGTCCTGGAGACCCTGGACGACCTGCTCTCCGGCGACGGCGGCTCGGTTGCTGCCCTGGGCCACGACGTCCTGCGTGCCGGCCACCAGCTTGGCGAGCTTGGCCTGCTGGGCGGCCACGTCGGCGTTGACCACCGACAACGGCCGCGCCCTTTGAGTGATGCGCCCACGGGACGGCATGCCGCCGTGTTCACGGGCCTGGGCCACGGCCTGCTCATCCAGAAGATTATCGAGTTTCAGTTGCTCGCGAGCGATGGTTGGGTTGCCCTGGACCGCCTTGAGTCCTCGCAACTTGGCGGACAACTTATCGACAAACGCTATGATGCCATTGAAATCACGGGCGAGATTCGAGAGGCCGAGGCCCTTGTCGAGAAGGGTCAGGAATCCGTCCCAGGCGTTGGTCAGGTTCTTGACCGCCGACGACCACTGGCCTTCAGCCTTGCGCGCGCCCTCGTCCATCTTCCGTTCGAAGATGGCGAACGCCTCCGTCCGGCCCTCCGCCGCCCGTCCGCTCTCGAACAGGGCCTTGATGTGGTCGTATTCGGCCTTGGTCAGGAAGTTGGTGGTCTTGTTGAGGTGCTCGATGGCGTCCAGGCCGCCGGTGAAGCCCTCCGTCATCTTCTGGGCGGCATCTGGGACCTTCACGCCCATGACCTTCGCCATGTTCTCGGCCGTGATGCCGAAGCGCTCGATCTGGCTGTCGTCGATGCCGCCAGAGACGAAGGTGTTGATCTCCTCACGGGCGTTCTTCAGCGACGTCCCGTAGACGTCCAGGGCGTGGGCCGTGTCGGCGAGCACATCGGCCTGGTGGATCGCGCCGTCCGCCGTCGCCGAGATCGCGCCATCGAACTTCCGCGCCGAATCCTCAAGGTCACCCAGGTTCTTGAACGCCGCGAACAGGGTGCCGAGCACGACCACGGCCGCGGTGATTTCGGGAATGAAGCGGACGACGCCGCCGAGCACGCGCGGGAAGAGCTGGGCGAACTGGCCGCCCTGCTGGGCCAGCGTCTGGGTGACGCTGGTGCCGCTGGCGAGCTGGGTGAACACGTCGTTGATCTGGAACGACAGGTTCTGCAGCTCGTAGGGGCGCAGGCCGAGGAACAGGCCCCGCTTCTTGTTCGCGTTGACCACCGCCGCGGCGGCCTGCTCGACGCCGCTCGCCACCTGGGCGACGGGCCGGCGAACGACGGTAGCGGCCTGCTGGAGTTGCAGGAACTGGCCCACCGAGCCCTGCGTCACGCCCTTGAGGTTGTTCAGGGCGGCGGCCTGGGTCTGATAGGCGGTTTCCGCCTCTCGCGACGCCGCCTTGGCGAGCACGAAGGCCGTCTCCAGTTCGCGGGTCGGGACGGCGGCGGCATGGTACTGCCTGCCGAGCTGCGTCGCCTCCGCCTGCGCGGCCAGGAACGCCGAGCGGGCTTCGTTGACCGCCGCCGCCTGGGCGCGGTAGGCGGCGGTCGCAGCCGCCGCTGGGCCGGCAGGGGTCGCCGCCGTCTGACCGGCAATGGCTGGGGACTGTTGCTGGCGATGCAGGGCGGCCGTGACCTTGTCGAGATCCGCCGCGGCGCGCTGCGAGGCGGCGGCGACGGCGTCCTGCCTGACTTCCACGCCGCC
>CAMLKO010000147.1 GCA_946480495.1 uncultured Caulobacteraceae bacterium | reverse complement strand
TAAGCCCCACGTTCAGCAGGTTGAGAACCTCGCCTGCCGCCTCGCCTTCCACCCTGGGGGAGGTGAAAGTCCCTGACTCGCCCACCGGGGGGGTGGGGAGCGGCGCTTGATACGCCAACATGATCGTCCCTCTCTCTAACAGCCCACTTTTTTATGATCACCAACTCTGGGTCATGCATCGTAATTAAAAAGGGTAACTTAGCCACGGCACAAAATGTCACAGGGGATAGGTCGTGGCAGGACGATTTTCCTGCCTTTTCTTTACCCGAGATGGGTATTTTATTTTCGATCAATGCAGGTTTACGGAAGTGGGTTGCCACGACCAAACAATTGGACGCGTGAATATTAGATTATCTTGATATCTGCTTGCGCCACTATTGACGGCAATGTCAACAAGCTTGGCCTTGGAGGGCGGGTTGGCATTGCATCGCGGGTGGACCAAAGTGCTCCGCTCCCCCGTGAACGTTCCAGGGCCCTTCAAAGTGAACCGAGTTCTCGCCGGCCTCGCCGCCGTCCTTCTTCTCGCCGGCTGCCAGGGCAAGGTGCAGCGCCCCGCGTGTCCGGCAGGGCAGGTCTGCCTGGAGTACGGCAACACCACCGAGCCGCTGACGCTCGACCCGCAGAAGGCGACCACGACCACCGAGTTCGCCATCGTCGGCGACCTGATCATGGGGCTGACCACCGACGCCCCCGACGCCAGCGTGCAGCCCGGCGCGGCGACCAGCTGGGAGACGAGCCCGGACGGCCTGGTCTGGACCTTCCACCTTCGCCCGGGCGCGGTGTGGTCGGACGGGGTTCCGGTCACCGCCGACGACTTCGTCTACGCCTACCGCCGCATCCTCGATCCGAACACGGCGGCGAGCTACGCCTACCTGATCTACATCATCAAGAACGCCCAGGCGGTGGAGTCCCACAAGCTGCCGGCCTCGGCGCTCGGGGTGCGGGCGGTCGACAAATACACGCTGGAGCTGACGCTGGAGCATCCGGCGCCGCACCTGCCGGAGCTGCTGAAGCACTCGGCCTTCTATCCGGTGCCCAGGCATGCGGTGGAGAAGTACGGCGAGGGCTGGGTGACGCCAGGCCGTTATGTCTCCAACGCCGGCTACACCCTGGTCAGCTGGAAGCTGGGCGACTACCTGCGCATCCAGAAGAACCCCCGGTTCTGGGACGCGAGGAACCTCTGCGTGGACCGGGTGGACTTCTATCCCACGACCGACGCGGTCGCGGCCGAGCGGCGGGTCAAGCGCGGCGAGCTGGACATCAACAACACCTTCCAGTCCAGCCGCATCGCCCTGGTGAAGCGGCCCGACTACCTGGGACCGTATGTGCGCACGCACATCCAGCTCTCCACCACCTATCTCGGCTTCAACACGCGCGACTATCCCGCGCTCGCCGACCGGCGGGTGAGGCAGGCGCTGTCGGAGGGCATCGACCGGGAGTTCATCGCCTACAAGCTGATGCGGGCGGGCCAGCAGCCGGCCTACAGCTTCACTCCGCCGGCCATCGCCAGCTATGAGCCCGGCGCGCACCTGTGGTTCGCCGGCAAGTCTTTCCCCGCTCGCCAGGCCGAGGCGCGGGCGCTGCTCGAGCAGGCGGGCTTCGGCCCCGGCCATCCCCTGAGGATCACGCTGAACGGCACGCAGGCGACGGACTCGCTGCTGATCCTGCAGGCGATCCAGGCCGACTGGCGCGACATCGGCGTCGAGGCCACGCTGCAGCCGGAAGAGGGGCAGATCCACTTCGCCGACATGGAAGCCCGCAACTTCCAGGTCGGGCTGGTCGGCTGGTCGGCCGATTTCAACGACCCGACCACCTTCCTCGACCTGATGCTGTCGGGCACGGGGGCGCAGAACTACGGCGATTATCGCAACCCGCAGTACGACGGGCTGATGGCCCGGGCCGACAACGAAAAGGACCTGAAGGCGCGCGCCCACATCATGCGCGAGGCCGAGCAGCTGATGCTCGACGACGGCACGGTGGCGCCCATCTATTTCGGCGTCAGCCGCAACCTGGTGAACCCGAAGATCACCGGCTGGGTCGACAACGCCGAGGACTTCCACCGCATCCGCTGGATGTGCGTCAAGGGCGCCCGGCCGCACTGAACCCCTTCAATTTCCAGCGCTTTTCGCAAGGCGCTTGCGGAAATCGAAAGTTTGGTCCTTGTTGAAAGGACACGGGGAAACTGGCGGCGATGGCCGAGTCTGCGGTCTTCAAACCGGCTCATGCGATCCCGGCCGAGGGGCCGGGAGAGGCGGTGGACCGCGCCTATCGGCAGTACTGGCCGGAGCTGTGCGCCTACGTCCGCAAGACCTTTGGCGCCGGCCCGCCGGAGCCTGAGGAAGTGGCGCAGGGCGCCTTCGCCCGCTTCGCCGCGCTGACGCCCGCCGAGGTCGTCAATCCGCGCGCCTTCCTCTACCGCACGGCCCACAACATCGTGCTCGACCACCGCCGCCGCGAGGCGGTGCGCTCGCGGCTGTCGGCCGAGGTCGCGATCCTGGATTTCGGCGGCGAGACTGCGAATGCCGACAGCGAGCGCGTCTTATCAGCGAAGCAGCGGCTGGCCATCGTGGACCGGGCGGTCCGCGCCATGGAGCCGCGCCGGCGCAAGGTGCTGATCATGCACGCCATCCACGGGCTGAACTACACCGACATCGCCCGGCGCATGGGCGTTTCCCCCACGCGGGTGACGCAGCTGTTCGCCGAGGCGGTGGCGCTGTGCAACGCGGCCCTGCGCGACGCCGACGGGGGCGCCGAATGATCGCCGAGCGCTCCCAGACCGACATCGACCGCGAGGCCAGCGAGTGGCTGGCGCGCCGGCGGCTGACGCGGCTGTCGGCGTCGGATGCAGCCGCGTTCGAGGCCTGGGCCGCCGAGCCCGGCAACGCCGCGACCTTCGCCGAGATGAGCCGCACGCTGGAGGACGTCGCCTCGCTGTCGTCGCTGGCGGAGCTGGAGCCGCTCGATCCCGCGCCGCGCCGCGGGCTGCTGGCGAGGCGGGACGAACAGGGGCCGCGGAAGATCGCGGCGGCCGGGATCGGGATTGCGGCCGCGGCGGTGGTGGCCGTCGCCGTGGTCCCGACCATCGACCGGCCGCAGATGCAGGCCGCGACCCGCATCGCCGAGGTCCGCGCGCTCACCCTGCCCGACGGCAGCCGGGTGACGCTGGGCGCCCGGTCGAAGATCAAGGTCCGCTTCGAGCGCGGCGTGCGCCGGGTGGAGCTGACCGACGGCGAGGCCTTCTTCGAGGTCGTCCACGACCCGGCCCGCCCGTTCGAGGTGGCGACCGGCGGGACGATCATCCGCGACATCGGCACCAAGTTCGACGTCAAGCGCGGCGCGGGCGGCGTCGAGGTCGCGGTGCTGGAAGGCGCGGTGCAGGTGCGTGAGCGCTCGCTGCTGCCGGCCGCGCCGACGACGCTGAAGGCGGGCGAACGGGTGACCGCCACCCAGACCCGCATCGGCCCCGTGGTCGCGCCGCTGACCCGGGTCGGCGAGGTTCAGGCCGCCACGGCCGGGGCAGGGGAGTGGCGTTCGGGCCAGCTCACCTATGACGACACGCGGCTGGCCGATGTGGTCGCCGACCTGAACCGCTACTATGCGCCGGGCGTGAAGCTGGACGGCGGCGCGCTCGGCGACACGCGGCTCGCGGCCTCCTTCAAGGTCGACGAGATCGACAAGTTCCTGACCGAGCTGCCAACTGCCGCGCCGGTCGAGGTCACGCGCGGCGCGAACGGCGCCGTGACCATCAGCCCCCGCAGGAGCCCAGCCGCCCAGGGCTGAATTTTTTTGTGCCTACCCCCTGTGACCCCCTCCGGCCCGCACGTCTCACCCGCAGAGACACCGGCCGGCGCTGGTTCGCCCGGCCGATAAAAAGGGGGAAGACATGATCGTTCGTCAGAGGGGTTCGCTGAGCCTGGCCTTGCTCGCCGGCGCATCCGCCATCGCGATTTCAACCGCCACGCCGGCCGCCGCGCAGGACGCCGCCCGCACCTTCGACATCCCGTCGCAACCGCTGTCGAGCGCGCTGCTCACCTATTCGCGCCTGACCGACACGCCGGTGATCGCCTCGATGGACCTGCTGCAGGGCAAGACGGCCCCGGCGATCAAGGGCGACATGTCCGAGGGCCAGGCGCTGGCCATGCTGCTGCAGGGCACCGGGCTTCGGGCTGAGCGAGGGCCGACGGGTTCCATCGTGGTGGAGAGGGCCTC
>CAMLKO010000146.1 GCA_946480495.1 uncultured Caulobacteraceae bacterium | reverse complement strand
GGCCGCCAGGAGTCGCTCGGCAAATACCCCGGCATGGTGTTCGCCCCGCGCTTCTCGCCCGACGGCGGCAAGGTCGCCTTCTCCGTCGAGCAGGGCGGCAACAGCGACGTCTATGTGATGGACCTGAACACGCGGTCGAGCACGCGGCTGACCCGCGACCCGGGGATCGACACCTCGCCCTCCTTCTCGCCGGACGGGACGAAGATCGCCTTCAACTCCGACCGGGGCGGCAGTCCGCAGATCTACGTGATGAACGCCGACGGCTCCGGCGCGCAGCGGATCACCTACGGCCAGGGGCGCTACACGACCCCGGTCTGGAGCCCGCGCGGCGACTTCATCGCCTTCACCAAGCAGACGGGCGGCTCCTTCCACATCGGCATCCTGCGGCCCGACGGCTCCGACGAGCGGATCCTGACCACCAGCTACCTCGACGAGGGGCCGACCTGGGCGCCGAACGGGCGGGTGCTGATGTTCTTCCGCGACAGCCTGGGCGGCGCGCCCAAGCTGTGGACCGTGGACGTCACCGGCCGCGTCCTGCAGCCCGCCCCCTATCCCGGCTCAGGTTCCGACCCGGCCTGGTCGCCGCTGTTGAATTAAGGACACGCGCGGCGAAACCCTTGCCGCGTTGACGTAGTTGTGAAGCTTAGGAACGATTAGTCCTTGCATAGGCTTGGGGAAGCGGTTTGCCGTGACCTCAGAAAAACAGAGAAGAAGCTGGAACATCGCATGACGACCCAAATCCGCACCGCCGCTCGACTTGGCCTGATCGCTGTTGCGACGGTTTCGCTGGCCGCCTGCGCTTCCCGCCCGAAGCCCGCGCCCTATACGCCGCCCCCCGCGCCGACGACCGCGCCGCCGCCCGCCGCCAACCCCTACACCCCGCCCCCCGCGCCCGGGCCGGTGACCTCTTCGGCGATCCCGGGCTCGACCCAGGACTTCGTCGTCAACGTCGGCGACCTCGTCTACTTCGACACCGACAGCCACGACCTGCGCGCCGACGCGCTGCCGGTGCTGGACGCCCAGGCCCAGTGGCTCGCCCGCTATCCCGGCGTGCAGGTGCGCATCGAGGGCAATTGCGACGAACGCGGCACGCGTGAGTACAACCTCGCGCTCGGCGCCCGCCGCGCCAACGCGGTGCGCGACTACCTCGTCAACCACGGCGTCTCGGCCTCGCGGATCACCACCATCTCCTACGGCAAGGAAAAGCCGATCGACCCGGGCACGGGCGAGGACGCCTGGTCGCGGAACCGCAACGCCCACACCGTGCTGACCCAAGGCATGCGCTAGGCCGTATTTTCGCCAGCCGAGTTGGGCCATCATCGGCGCATGAAAGCCAGAACCCTCACCGCGCTTGCGCTGGCGGCGCTGATCGGCGGCTCCATCTGCGGGGTCGCCGCCCAGCACGCCTTCGCCCAGACGCCGCTGCCCTCCGACGAAGACCCGCTCGACGACCGCTCGAGGAAGCGGCTCGACAAGATGGAGAAGGTGGTGCGCGAACTGCGCGCCATCGTCTTCCAGGGCCGCGAGACGGGCAAACCCGTGGTCGTCCAGCCGGCCGACACCGATTCCCAGATCCAGATGCTGACCCAGCGCGTCGGCGACCTCGAGGCGACGCTGACCCGCGTCAACGGCCAGAACGAGGCGCTGGCCCATGAGCTCGACGAGACGCGCCGCGCGCTCGCCGCCTCGCGCGACCAGCTCCAGCAGGTGAGCGAGCGCCTGGCGCCGCTGGAAGCGGCCGCCAACGCGCAGGCGCAGGCCTCCGCCGAGGAAGCCGCCCGGGCCGCCGAGGACCCGGACCAGGCCTTCGCCAACGCCAAGGCGCTGATGGACGGCGGCGACTACGACAACGCCGAGGCCGCCTTCGCCGACTTCGTCCAGCGCCACCCCGACGACAGCCACGCCGCCGAGGCCAGCTACCTCTACGGCAAGGCGCTCTCGGTGCGCAGCGCCCACGCCGAGGCCGCCAAGGCCTACATCGACGCCATCCGCGGCTATCCGAAGACCGGCTGGGCCCCCGACGCCATGCTGGAGCTCTCCAAGGAGCTCATCGCCATGAAGCGCACCGACGACGCCTGCACGACGCTGGACACGCTCAAGGCCAAGTACCCCAAGGCGCCCGCGGCCGTGACCAAAAAGGCCGCCGCCGCCCGCACCCAGGCCAAGTGCGCGGCCTGACCGCGCTCGACCCTCGCCTCTCCGCGACCTCGAAGCGGCCGCTCGCCGTCGCCTTCTCCGGCGGCGGGGATTCGCTGGCGCTCCTGCTGCTGACCAAGGCTTGGGCCGACGCCCATGGCCGCCGCGTCGTCGCCCTGACCGTCGACCACGGCCTCCAGCCCGCGAGCGCCGCATGGACCGAGCATTGCCGGGCCGCCGCCGCCCGCCTCGGCGTCGGTTTCGAGGCGCTGCGCTGGGAAGGCGAAAAGCCGACGCGAGGCCTGCCCGCAGCGGCGCGGCAAGCCCGCCACCGCCTGCTGGCCGAAGCGGCGCGGCGGCTGGGCGCCCGCGTCCTGCTGATGGGCCACACGGCCGACGACGTGCGCGAATCCGCCGCCATGCGGGCGGAGGGCTCGACCGTTCCCGATCCTCGCGAATGGGCGCCGTCTCCCGCCTGGCCGGAGGGGAGGGGAGTGTTCGTACTTCGGCCTCTGCTGGAGATGCGCCGAGCGGAGTTGCGGGAATGGCTCACCGGCAAGGGCGAAACCTGGATCGACGATCCGGCCAACGAGGACTCTCGGTTCGCCCGCGCGCGGGCTCGTTCCTCACTATCCGCTCATCCCGGCGAACGCCGGGACCCAAGCGGACTCAGTATGGGCCCCGGCGTTCGCCGGGGTGAGCGGTGGAAGCAAGCGGCGGGGGTTCTGAGCACAGAGCGGGGAGGCATCACGGAGCCCGAAATCGCCGCCGCCTGCCTTTGCGCGGCCGGAACCACGCGCCCGCCCCGCGGCGACCGTCTGACCCGCCTCACCCAGCGGCTGAACGGCGCCGAGACCTTCACCGCCACCCTCGCCGGCGCCCGCATCGAGGCCGCCGCCGACACCGTCCTCTTCATGCGCGACGCCGGTGAAACCGCCCGAGGCGGCCTCCAGCCCATCCAGCTCCAGCCCGACCAGCCCGCCGTCTGGGACGGCCGCTTCGAGATCGCGTCGAGCCAGGCCGCCGCCGTCGCGCCCCTGAAGGGCCACATGACGCGGCTATCCCACCCCGAACGGGAAGCGCTGAGGGCCGTTCCCGCCGCCGCCCGGCCCGCCCTGCCGATCCTCCTCACCGCCGATGGCGTCACCTGTCCGCTGCTTGCACAGGCCTCCACGGCCAGGGTCACCCCCCTGGCGCTGGAACGATTCCGCGCCGCAACCGGCTTCATCGAATGTGAAGAAGACCTGTGACGAACTGGCGTCGTGGCGCTGGCGCGGCTGACGCCCTATCTTGGTGCCTTGGACCCAAGCCGCCGGGAAGACGGACATGAACCTGCGTAACCTCGCCATCTGGGGCGTCATCATCGCCGTGATGATCGGCGTCTATTCGATGATGCAGGGCGGCCGCAGCGCCGCGCCGGGCGAGATCAGCTATTCGCAGCTTCTCCAGCGCGTCGATTCCGGCGACGTCACCTCCGCCATCATCCGCGGCACGGTGGTCGAGGCCAAGGCGCGCGACAACAAGACCTACACGGCCGTCACGCCCGAGAGCCAGGACGACCTCCTCAAGCGCCTGGAGGCCAAGGGCGCCGACATCAACGTCAAGAGCGCCGGCGGCTTCACCCTGCTGGGCTTCCTGCTCAACTCGCTCCCCATCCTGCTGCTGATCGGCGTGTGGATCTTCTTCATGCGCCAGATGCAGGGCGGCGCGCGGGGCGCCATGGGGTTTGGCAAGTCCAAGGCCCGCCTGCTGACCGAGAACAAGAACCGCGTCACCTTCGACGACGTGGCCGGCGTCGACGAAGCCAAGGAAGAGCTGACCGAGATCGTCGACTTCCTGAAGGACCCGGCCAAGTTCCAGCGGCTGGGCGGCAAGATCCCCAAGGGCGCCCTGCTGGTCGGCCCTCCCGGCACCGGCAAGACGCTGCTGGCCCGCGCCATCGCGGGTGAAGCCGGCGTGCCCTTCTTCACCATCTCCGGCTCCGATTTCGTGGAGATGTTCGTCGGCGTCGGCGCCAGCCGCGTGCGCGACATGTTCGAGCAGGCCAAGAAGAACGCGCCCTGCATCATCTTCATCGACGA
>CAMLKO010000145.1 GCA_946480495.1 uncultured Caulobacteraceae bacterium | reverse complement strand
CCCGAACACACTCCCACACTAACTAGAAGTCACGCCCGCGGCGACACCCTATGCGCGCGCGCGAAAAAAGTTGAGGCGGCAGGGGGTGACCTGCCGCCTCAGTTGTTCCGGTTCAGAGGGGACCGAAGCCGGAGAGGTGGTTAGCTGCCGAAGCCGACGGAGACCTTGAGGTAAGGACCGTCGATCGTGCGGTCGTACTGCTTGCGCTCGGCGTCGCCGGCGTCGAGCACGTTGAAGTACCGCTCCCAGCGATAACCCGCGCCGAGGCTCACGCGGTCAAGCGTGTAAGAGAGGCCCAGGCTGGCATCGACCACCGGCACCGTCGAAGATCGGCTTCGGTGAACGCTGACGTCCGTCGGAACCGTTACGAGCGGCGCAGAAGCTCTGAGGCCGTCTTGTAACGTGGAGAAATTCGCCGTGTTCGCAAAGTCCTGCCGCGTTTCAAGGCCCGTAATCGACGTGCTTTGCTTGCCGAACAGCGCTCCTGCCGTGATCGACCAGTCAGTTTTGATTTGGCCGGTTTCCTCGCCGCCGAGCAGCGGATACGAGGCGCTCCAGTTCACGATCGGCCCGGCGCCCTTGAACTCGCGCCGCGCATCAAAGTCGGCGCCATAAAGCGAATGCGTGTAAGGGATTGGGGTGGGAAATACGAAGCCCGGCGCAATGTTCCAGTCCGGTATCCCCGTCATGTGGGCCGTCGTGGCCGATTCGAATTTGGCAGTGCGAAGGCCAACGGCGAATGACGAACTGAGGCTGCCGAAATTTACGTCCTTTCCAACGCTGAAATCGATAAGCCGGTAATCTTCCCGCATGGTCGCCGAATCGTCGGTCCATGTCGGTCCGGAAATATATGGATTAACACCATACTTCTCCTCATAGATCGGACAGAGTATCGCGCCATAGAAGCCGCCGAACGCGCATTCCGCCTCGGATGTTCCTTCGGCGCGAAGCCTCGCGCCGCCGCCGTTGGTCTTGCCGAAACGGACGCCCGCCGAAACCTTGAGGCCGCCGGCCGGCTGCCAAGTCAACTTCACGTCGCGGCCATCGCCGTGGTCGAGATTCCGGTTCTGCGCCGCTCCAAAAAGGTCGAGCTCCGGCGCGAAGGCCGACGCAAATCCTGGCCTGATCACGGAATTGATCGCGTCATAGCGCTGAACCTGACCACCCAGCTCGAGAGTCAACGGGTAGGGCCCTGCATGTCTGGCGCCGAAACCACCAAATAGCGGCCCACCAGTCCAGCTCTTGGTGACGCGAAGACCATAGAGGCGCGGCTCGGTCAGGAAGACATTGGTGGTGTGCCCCGTGTCATCGGAATTCAGGAAGGCCCCCGTGATAGCCGTCTCGTCGGTCACATTCTTGATGTAGGCCATGATGTTCCAACCACGCTCTTCGTTCGTGAAGATCGCGGCCAGATTCATCGTGAAGTAGGGGTGCAGCTTGTCGAACGTGTCATCGTTGAACACCCGCCACCACGACTGCGATTGCCAGTGTACGTCGGAGTGCAGCGTCATCAACCAGTCGTTGGGTAGGGGCAGGCTGTAGTCGCCAGTAAACGTCGCCGTCCAATGGGGAGCGTTCGGAAGCTCGTTCCCCCCCAGTTGCTTGAAGAACCCTTCGCCATTGTTAGGCGCAGTCGCGGGATCAAATCCTGGATAGTCGGTATAAAAGGATAGCGAGTTGCTGTTCGGCGCACCGATTGTCGGGTTCGCTACATACGGCAACCGGGTCACAGGATCGAGTTTCATTACGTAGGCGAGTTCGCATCCACCGGGGTTTCCGCCACCCACGCCACCGAGGTTGACCGGTTGCAGAGGGCCCGACCCAAACGGGCGGCCCACGAAGAGCGACAGTGGCAGTATGCAGTTTGAGGCGAAGGTGGGGAATGGCCGGATCGTAATCCAGTCGTCATGGCCAGCCGTGCGATCCATAAGATCGATGGCTTGCTCGCCATCGGCGATCCGCGTCCTTTCGTACCCGGCCTTGACGCCAAGTTTGAGGTTGTCCAGCGGGCGCCATTCGGATTCCATCTCCACGCCCCAGACGTCGGCATCGAAGTTGCGGTTGAACGCAGAGCGATCGACGATCTCGGAGACCTGGTAACCGGCGTAGTCGTAATAGAACGCAGCCAGGTTCAGTGTTACCTTGCCGTCGAGCAGGGTGTTCTTGGCGCCCAGTTCGAAAGCGTTGACGAATTCCGGGACGAAGGTTTTCGGCCGGGTTGCGGAATCGCTAGCCAAACCGTTCGCAACGTCGTTGTAGCCATAGAATACGTATGTGAATCGCGGCGGATTAGCGCCTCCGGCCTTATAGCCATGGGCGTAAGACGCGTAGAGCAGCGTATCGTCCGTAAAGGATAGCACTGGCTTCCAATCGATAGCCAAACGACCCGTCGGCTCGCGCCACTCCTGCTCTATGACCTCGGCGACGGGATAGCCGAAGGAATCAGACGCCAGGGTCCAACTCGGGATCCGAGGCGCTTCCTTCTTGTCGACCGTCCAGCGAAGTCCGGCGGTGGCTTTCAGGTTCTCCGTAATATTATAGTATGCCTCACCAAAGACCGCGTAAGAAATCAGCTTGTATGGGTTTTTGCTTAGAAAATAGTTGTGGCCTTGATCGTTGAGGCTACCGATTGGATTAGGATCGATATAGGTACAGCCGGCGACAGGATAGACCAGAGTCGGATCGCCTGGCGCGGGTCCTCGTTCAAGACATTCCAAGTTGTCGGTTTTGCCGGATACATACGGGCCAAGACCATCTGCACCAAATACCACCTGAGCTGAGATCAAACTCAGCGAGTTGATGAACACATAGTATTTGTCAACAGTGTCGTAGCGTAAAAAGTTGCCGCCGAGACTGAAATTGAAAGGCCCCGAAAAGTTCGACGACAGTCGGAATTCCTGGCTGAATTGTCTTGAATCAGCGGTCGACAAGTCCACGGCCACTAGCCGGTCTGAGCAGCCTAGCTGGGGATCGCAGAAAATGCCGCCGTTAGGACCGGTCTGCATAACGCCCGGCCGGTCAAAAAATCGAGGTTGTTGCCACGCCCCCGCGGCAGTGTTGAATCGATTGAAATCCTGCAGAGAGAATATGGTATCAGAATTGTAAGACGTCTCCGAGGTAACGGTCAAATCATCCGTTATATCGAACGCGATCTGAATTTCGGCCAAGTCAGACTTGGCTCTGTATCCCGGATCGACCGTTGACTCTATGGTCCTCAGGTCCCTTGATTGAACGGTGCTGGCGTAAGGATCCGACAACGCAATCGGAAGCTTGATGGAACCGAGCGCGGTATAGTACGGCACGGAAAGGCCGTTCACCGTCTCGAACGAGTCCGGCGCGTAAAGTGAGTTGCGCGTGCACCCCTGGCTGAACGTTCCCTGGACCCCGGAGAAAAGTTGAGAAAGCCCGGTTTCGGGGAGGAGTTGGTAGTAAGTTACAGGAAAGCCGGCTATCTGGGTGACCACGTCCTTTTTGCATAGCTGCTTGCCGGAGCGCAGGCGATCATCGTCTTCCTCGAAGTGTTCCCAGATTAAATTGGCGTCGATCCTATCAGTGGGCGCAAAGCGTAACGACAGTCGCGTCGACCAAAGATCCCGCCCATCGATTGGATTGTCCGTGATCTGGTTGGTCGCGTAGCCATCACGCTTTGTCCAAGCCCCGGCCAGCCGCAAGGCCATCTTGTCCTCGACCAGCGGAATGTTGACCATCCCCTCGAAGCGACTGGAACTGTAATTACCCAGGTCGGCGGAGGCCTTAGCTTCGTAGCTGAATTTTGGCTTGGCCGAGATTATATTGACTACGCCCGCGGTCGCGTTGCGCCCATAGAGCGTGCCTTGCGGCCCACGAAGCACCTCCACCCGCTGCAGGTCATAGAATTCCTGCTCGAAAAAGCGGTTTCGAATGAAGGGCGTGTTGTTGAACGCCACTGCCACGGCAGGGTCGGTCGTGGCTGAAATCGCTTGCGTGCCGATGCCACGGATTTGGATCGAGTAGGACGAGAAATTCGTCTTCGTGAATGTCATATTCGGGACTTGAGTGATCAAGTCCGGCCCGCCCGCGACCTGGGACCTTGTCAGGCTCTCCTGCGTGAACGCCGAAATCGCGATCGGGACATCCTGGATGTCCTCTTCCCGCTTCTGAGCCGTAACGATCAGCGCCTGGACCGTACCGGAGTCAGCGCCGTCCCCCGCGGCGCTCCCGGACTGGGGGTCGGAGGCCCTCTCCACC
>CAMLKO010000144.1 GCA_946480495.1 uncultured Caulobacteraceae bacterium | reverse complement strand
CATCCGGAGCGCCTCCGACCCCCAGTCCGGAAGCGCCGCGGGGGACGGCGCTGACAATGGGACCGTCCAGGCGCTGATCGTCACGGCTCAGAAGCGTGAGGAGGACATCCAGGATGTCCCCATTGCGATCTCGGCGTTTACGCAGGAGGATCTGACGCGTTCACAGGTCGCCGGCGGCCCGGACCTGATGACCCAGGTCCCGAACATGACGTTCACGAAGACCAACTTCACTAGCTACTCGATCCAGATTCGCGGCATCGGCACCCAGGCGATCTCGGCGACGACCGACAACGCCGTGGCGGTGGCGTTCAACAACACGCCCTTCATCCGTAATCGCTTCTTTGAGCAGGAGTTCTACGACCTGCAACGCGTGGAAGTGCTGCGGGGGCCGCAAGGCACGCTCTACGGCCGCAACGCGACGGCGGGCGTCGTCAACCTGATCTCGCAGAAGCCGAAATTTACCTACGAGGCCAAGCTCTCGGCCGATGTGTCGAACTACAGCTCGAGCCGGCTGGAGGGCATGCTCAACATCCCGCTCGTGGCTGACATCGTGGCCCTGCGCGTCGCCGGCGCCTGGACCAAGCGCGAGGGCTTCGTCACCAACGAGATCACCGGCAACCCAATCGACGGACGCGACCTGTGGTCGACGCGCGCCTCGCTGCGCATTGCGCCGAACGACCGGCTCGACGCCAACCTGATCTGGGAACACTTCGAGGAGAAGGACGACCGTTTGCGCTCGGGCAAGCAGCTGTGCCACACACATGAGGTGACGCAAGTCGGGGGAATTCCCGTCGACCACTTCTCCGGCCTGGCCGACTTCGGCCAATCCTCCGGCGGGACGGTCTCGGGCGGGCTGGCGTTCGCGGGTGTTCAGGGCACCTTCAGCCAGGGCTGCGCGCCGGCCTCCCTCTATGCTCCGGAGTCATTCGAGGTTCCGAACGGGCTTTCCGTGCCCTATTACGGTCCGCTCGGAGCGCAGGCGCTGCCGATTGCGCTGACGGACCCGTATCTGGGCAGGACGCAGTCGCGCGATCTGCGGGTGATCGAATCGACCGTCGATCCGCTTTACCAAGCCAATACCAACACCGTGGAGCTGCAGGTCAGCTATGACCTGACCGACAAGCTGACCTTGACGTCGGAAACCGGCTACGCAATCGACGAAATCTTCTCCACGCAGGATTTCAACCGGTTCAATACCGCGCGGGGCGCGTGGGCGACCACCAATAATGACGGCAGCCCGAACTACTGGGTGACCAACGGAATCCTCAGCCCCGAGGGCGTCTTCTGCGACCCGCAGATCGGATGCGCCGACCGGCTGGTCGGGATCGACGTGTCGACGGCGCGGTCAAGGCACTTCAGTCAGGAATTCCGCGTTGGGTCTTCATTCGACGGACCGTTCAACTTCAGCCTGGGCGCCAACTTCCTCCGCTATGACACGGAGGACAAGTATTACGTCATGTTCAACAGCCTGACGATGTACTCGGCCCAGACGCAGCTGCAGTCGAACGGGATGCTGGCCGTGCCCTGGGAACCCGGCGTCACCAACAACGACGTCTGCCTGCCTTACGGACTGCGGCCGCCCAATACGTCGAGAGCCGAAAACATCCTGGGATGCGTCTATATCGATCCCAACCCGATCACCTCGCTCAACGACCTGGGCCACAACTACTTCCTCAGCAAGAACCCCTACAAGCTGATCTCCTACGCGGTGTTCGGCGAGGCCTATTACAACATCACCGAAAACCTGAAGCTGACGGCCGGCCTGCGCTGGACGGTGGACAAGAAGGAAGCGCCGCGTATCCCGAGCTGGGTGCTGGGCGCGGACTATGTCGGCTACAGCACCGCCGAAGTGGTCAGGCAGAAGTGGCGCGAGCCCACCGGCCGCCTTGCGATCGACTGGAAACCGGATCTCGGGTTCACCGACGAGACCCTCGTCTATGCCTCCTACGGCCACGGCTACAAGGCCGGCGGCATGAACCCGCCGCCCGCGGGCCTCGTCATCCGCGGCGAAGTCGAAGGCGATGCAGGGGCGAACCTTGGCGACTATCTCTCGGCCTCGGCGACGCACCCGAAAACCTTCGACGCTGAGTATGTCGACGCCTTCGAGCTCGGATCCAAGAACACGCTGCTCGGCGGCGCGATGACCCTGAATCTCGCCGGCTTCTACTATGATTATAAGGGCTACCAGATTTCGCAGATCGTGAATCGGTCGGCGGTGAACCTGAATTTCGACGCCGACGTCTGGGGTCTGGAGCTGGAAAGCGACTGGCGTCCGGTCGAAAATCTGCGGCTGGGCCTGAAGCTTGGATATGAGAACACCAAGGTCGCGGATGGCGAACGCGCCATCGACACCATGGACCGCACCGGCGGCGACGCCAGCTGGATGGTGGTCAGCCCGTTCCCGACGCAGCCCTCGAACTGCGTCCTGCCCGCCTGGTTGTTCATCGGAAACCGGCCGGCGCTATGGGACCCGGCAAACCCCGATCTCGTCGGCGTCGGCGGTCAGAGCGGCGGCAATCCCGGCGGCTGTGAGCTCGCCTACATCCTGCGGCAAGACCCCGTCACGGGCGATCCATACGCGCTCTATCCGTACCGGCCCGCCGGCATCCAGGGCAACGAACAGTGGCGGGGCGACACCAACTACGCCGGTTGGAGCACCAATCCGCAGGATTACCCCTGCTGGCCGACCGGCGCCGGGGCTCCGGGCAGCGGCAACGAGTATCCGGGCGTCGATCCGGAATGCCTCGCGGCGCTGTCGAACAATGGCGAGGGCTTCTTCAAGGACCTGTCCGGAAACGAGTTGCCGAACGCGCCGAATTTCACGGCGACCATCACGGCCGACTACACGATCCCGCTGCCGGCCGACTGGCTGGTGACGCTGCACACCGATCTTTACATGCAGTCAGAGGCCTGGACGCGGATCTTCAACACGCCGGGCTACGACAAGCTCAAGGCCTATTCGAACGTCAACCTGGCGGCCATCTTCAGCAATGAAGACGCCGGCTGGAAGATCATGGCCTACGTCAAGAACGTCTTCGATCGTGACAGCATCACCGGCGCCTTCCTGAACTCTGATGACACGGGCCTGACGACAAACGTCTTCCTGACCGAGCCGCGTCTGTATGGGCTGCGCGTCACCAAGACCTGGGAGGGCGGTCCCTGGTGGACGGGCGCCAATCCGAACCACAGCGGCCCTTATCCGCTGACGGTCGAGATCGCCGGTCAGATCCAGCGGCAGGATGCGCCTTATCAGCCGTTCGCGCCGCCGTCGTTCGCGGGGGTCTCCGATACGCTCAACACCACCGACGACATCCAGAACCGCGATCTCGACTGGGGTGACGGGCGGTCGCTTCGTCTGACCTGGCGTCCCGACCGTTCCGCCTGGAGCGTTTCGGCGGGCGTGCGTTACGGTAGGACAAACGGCGGGGCCCATCGCCTGCACACTGACGTCATCATCGATCCGAATGTCTGCGCCTTCCCCGCGGGTTTCCTCGCCAACCTCCTCTGCGATCCGGCGAGCGCGAAATACAGCGTTTCATCGATGCACTATCCGGTGGTGTCTTTCTCTGACGTCTCGGCCCGCGACGATGAAGATCACGATATCGTCGACTTTGTCGTCGGCCGCGACCTGGGGCTGGGCTCCGCCTTCTCGCATTCGCGGGTCAGCGCGGGGCTACGGCACGTATCGTTTGACTCGTCCACCCTGTTCACGGCCCGCGCGCTCGACAACTGGAACATTCCCCAGGGCTGGGCCTTCCTGACGAGCACGGTCAACGAATCCCGAGCGGACCTGAGCGCCAGCCGTGAGTTCAACGGCCTTGGCCCCACCTTGTCGTGGGAGGCCGCGGTTCCGCTGCTGGGCAACGAACAGACGGGTCATCTTGAGCTCGACTGGTCGGTGACCGGAGGCGTGCTCTTCGGTGATCGCAAGACGCAGGTTGTCGGCGACGACCTGCTGAGACAGGCAGGCGTCGTCTTCGGTTCCGACGGTCTCAGCTTCCCGATCCCCACGATCGGGACGCCGATCACAACTACCATTGACGAGCACCGCAGCGACTCCGCCAGCGTGCCTGTCGTGGACCTATCGCTTGGCCTTGCCTACGAGGTGGGCCGCGTGAGGGTCGGCACGGGGTATCGCTGGGAGCGGTATTTCAACGTGCTGGACGTCGGGTACGACGAAGCGAAGGACGGTGACCGCACCATCGACGGTCCCTACTTCAAGATCGCC
>CAMLKO010000143.1 GCA_946480495.1 uncultured Caulobacteraceae bacterium | reverse complement strand
AGGGCTCCGAGGTGACGAAGGTCATCGGCACCTTGTCGCGGATCTTGCGGCGGCGCAGCTCGGTGTCGAGGATGAAGGCGAACTCGTAGGCCGGGCCGAAACAGGACGCCCCCTGCACCGCGCCGACCACGATCGGGCCGGGGTTCTGGACGAATTTGTCGAAGGCCTCGGCGGCCTTTTCGGCATGGTCGACGTGGCAGATCGACTGGGTGAAGCCGGTATGGGGCCCCAGCCCCTCGATCTCGTCGAAGGCGAGGTCCGGGCCGGTGGCGATCACGAGGTAGTCGTAGGCGAGGCTCGTGCCGTCGTTCAGCTCGATGCGGTTCTCGGCCGGATGCAGGCGCTTGGCGCCGACGCCGGTGAAGGCGACGCCCTTCTTGGCCATGATCGGCGGCAGCTTCACCTCGATGGCCCTGCGGGTGCGCCAGTGGACGGCGATCCAGGGGTTGGACGGCACGAAGTGGAAGATGTCGCCGTTGGAGACGACCTTCACGTCGGCCCGGTCGCCTACGGCGTCCTTGATTTCGAAGGCGGCGAGCGTGCCGCCGAGCCCTGAGCCCAGGATGGCGATGGTCGGCTTGGTCATGGCCGTTTGCTCCCAAATTTTCACGCAGATGGTGCGCTCTTTCGCGCCCGGCTCATTGATCCGCCTCAAGGCGGCGGCGGAACGCGCGTCGCAACCTGAGGACGCCTTGAACCGCGGGCGCCTCTCTTTATATTAGTGATTGCTAATATGATTGGAAGCCCGCCGCACGAGCGAAAGCTATGAGAGCCATCCTCGCCATCCTGACCGCCGCCGCGCTGGCGCTGAGCGCCTGCGGGGAAGGCCGCCCGAAGGTCGAGGCGCCGGCCCTCGCGGCGTCCGGCGAGCGGCTGATCGTGCGCCAGAGCGTCGTCCCCGACCTCAAGCCCGTGGCCGCCACCGTCACCACCCGCGACATGGGCGAGGCGCGCGCCCGGATCGGCGGCACGCTGACCAGGCTGCTGGTGCGCGAGGGCGACGAGGTGAGGAAGGGCCAGCTGCTCGCGGTCGTCTCCGACCAGCGGCTGAAGTTCGAGACCACCGCCTACGCCGCCCAGGTCGCCGCCGCCGAGGGCGAGGCCGCCCGCGCCGCCGCGGACCTCCGGCGCATCCGGATTCTCTATGACAAGGGCATCTATGCCAAGGCCCGCCTCGATCAGACGGAGGCCGCCGCAAAGGCTGCCCAAGGCGCCCTGGACGCCGCGCGGGCCCAACGCGCCGCCAGCGCCGAACTGGACGCGCAGGGCGCCATCCTCGCCCCCGCCGCCGGGCGCGTGCTGAAGGCGCAGGTGCCCGCGGGCTCGGTCGTGGCGCAGGGTCAGACGGTCGTCACCGTGACGGCGGGCGAGCCCCTGCTGCGGCTCGAAATCCCCGAGGCGCAGGCGCGTGCGCTGCACGCCGGCCAGACCGTCCCGATTGTAGCTGAAGACCTGCCGGGCATCGCGCCCAGCGGGGTCATCACCCAGATCTATCCCGCCGTGACCGACGGCCGCGTCGTCGCCGACATCCCCGTCCCCGGCCTGCGCGCCGACCTCGTCGGCCAGCGCGTGCGCGTGCAGGTGAAGGTGGGCGAACGGACCGCGCTGGTCGTTCCGCAACGGTTCGTCGCCACCCGCTATGGCCTCGACTTCGTGCGGGTGCTGGGGCCGAAGGGCGTGGCCAGCGACGTCGCCGTTCAGGTCGCGCCGGGCCCCGCCGCCGGTCAGGTCGAGGTGCTCTCGGGGCTGAACCCGGGCGACGTGATTCTGGCGCAAGGACCGGTGCGATGAACCTCGGCCTGTCAGGCCGACTGACGCGGGCGACCATAGGGTCGCCGCTGACGCCGCTGTTCCTGCTGACGGCCATCATGGTCGGCATGCTGGCGCTGTTCTCCATCCCCCGCGAGGAGGAGCCGCAGATCAGCGTGCCGATGGTCGACATCATGGTCCAGGCGCCGGGCCTTCGCGCGCCGGATGCGGCCGAACTGGTCGCCAAGCCGCTGGAGACCATCGTCAAGAGCGTCGACGGCGTCGACCACGTCTATACCCAGGCCGAGGACGACCGGGTGCTGGTCACAGCGCGCTTCAAGGTCGGCTCCGATCCCGATGACGCGGCCGTGCGCATCCACGAGAAGGTCCGCGCCAACTACGACAAGATCCCCGTCGGCATCCCCGAGCCCCAGATCGTCACGCGCGGCATCAACGACGTGCCGGTGGTGGTCCTGACCCTGACGCCAAAGCCGGGCTTTGCGGGCCGATGGACCGACCAGGCGCTCTACGACATCGCCGGCAAGCTGCGCACCGAGGTCGCCAAGGTCGACGATGTGGGCCTGACCTTCCTCGTCGGGGGCCGCCCCGACGAAATCCGCGTCGAGCCCGATCCGGAGAAGCTTTCCATGCGCGGCGTGCCGCTCGGCAGCGTCATCGACGCGGTGCGCCAGGCCGACCGCACCTTCCCCGCCGGTTCGATCCGCGAGGGCGGACAGGCGGTGGACGTCGCCGCCGGGCGCAACCTCGCCTCCGCCGCCGATGTGGGCCTGATCACGGTGGCGTCAGTGAACGGCCAGCCGGTCTATCTGCGCGACGTGGCCAACATCGTGCAGGCGCCGCGCGAGGATCAGGCGCGGGTCTGGCGCTACCTTCGCGCGGATAACGGCTGGTCCCAGGCGCCCGCCGTCAGCCTCGCCATCGCCAAGCGCAAGGGCGCCAACGCCGTCGTCGTCTCAGACCATATCCTCAAGCGCGTGGAGAGCCTGAAGGGGACGCTGATCCCCGCCGGCCTCGACGTGGCGGTGACCCGCAACTACGGCGAGACGGCCAACGAGAAGGCCAACGAGCTTCTGTTCCACCTGGGGCTGGCGACGCTCTCCATCGTCATCCTGATCGGCTTCGCCATCGGCTGGCGCGAGGCGGGCGTCACCGCCGTGGTGATCCCGACGACCATTCTGCTGACGCTCTTCGCTTCGAACCTGATGGGCTACACCATCAACCGGGTCAGTCTGTTCGCGCTGATCTTCTCCATCGGCATCCTCGTCGACGACGCCATCGTCATGATCGAGAACATCGCCCGTCACTGGGCGATGCACGACGGCCGCACGCGAAGACAGGCCGCCATCGAGGCGGTGGCGGAGGTGGGCAACCCGACGGTCGTGGCCACCCTGACCGTGGTGGCCGCCCTGCTGCCGATGCTGTTCGTCTCCGGCCTGATGGGCCCCTACATGGCGCCGATCCCGGTGAACGCCTCGGCGGCCATGGTCTTCTCCTTCTTCGTGGCGGTGGTGATCGCGCCCTGGCTGATGGTGCGGTTTGCGAGGAAGACGTTGGCCGGCGGCCACGAGCACGGCGAAGGCCGCCTCGGCCGCGCCTATCGCGCCATCGCCAGCCGCGTGATCGCGACCCGCCGCAGCGCCTGGATTTTCCTGATCAGCGTGGGCGTGGCGACGCTGGTCGCCATGGCGATGTTCGCCACCAAGACGGTGACCGTGAAGCTGCTGCCCTTCGACAACAAGTCGGAGCTGCAGGTCGTCGTCGACATGCCCGAGGGGACCAGCCTCGAGGCCACCCAGCGCGTCCTGACGGCCGCCGCCGCGGTGACCCAGACCCTGCCCGAAGTCGTCTCGATGGAGGCCTACGCCGGGACCGCCTCGCCGTTCAATTTCAACGGCCTCGTGCGTCACTACTTCCTGCGCAGCCGCCCCGAAGTGGGCGACCTCGCCGTCGCGCTGACGCCGAAGGGAGACCGCAAGCGCGCCAGCCACGCCGTCGCGCTCGACCTGCGCAAGCGGCTGGCCGAACTGCCGCTGCCGAAGGGCGCGTCGGTGAAGGTGGTCGAGGCGCCGCCCGGACCGCCGGTGCTGGCGACCCTGCTGGCCGAGGTCTACGGACCCGATCCCGCCACCCGCCGCGCCGTCGCCGCGCAGGTGGAGAGCATCTTCCGGACCGTCCCCTACATCGTCGATATCGACGACAGCTACGGCGAGCCCCGCCCCCGCCTTCGCCTGACGCCGAGCCGCGAGCAGGAGGAATACTTCGGCCTGTCCGAACGCGAGGTGTTCGACTCCATCGGCGCGGTGCTGGGCGGCTCGACAGTCGGCTATGCGCCGCGCGGCGAGGGCCGTCCGCCGCTGGAAATCTCCGTGCGCCTGCCCCAGTCCGACCGCACCTGGAGCGAGCGGCTGGCGTCGACGCCGGTGGCCGTCACCAAGACCGGCCGTCTCGTCGAACTGGGCGAGGTGGTGCA
>CAMLKO010000142.1 GCA_946480495.1 uncultured Caulobacteraceae bacterium | reverse complement strand
CGCCACTCGCGCCTGGGCTCGGGCGCATCGACGGTGCGGAAGACGGGCTTGTGGGTGAGGCGCACGTCGCGACGCCACCAGCCGGGCGTGGCCAGCACCGGATGCGGCTCGACCAGCGGGTTGGCGAGGCCCTTCAGCATCGCCGTCATGGCGGTGGGGCGGGGTTCTCCGCAACGCATGTCGAAGGCGCCGCATTCGTAATGGCCGGCGAACCGGCTCAGCAGGCTGTTCCAGTCGTAGGAGCCCAGCAGCGACCAGGCGGTCACCGCCTCGACCGGCACGTCGCGGGCGCGCAGGCGCTGGGCGATGACCCAGGCTTCGCGCGTCCAGCGCATCTGGTCCTCGCGGGTGCAGCCGTTGTGGACCTCGGTGACCGCCAGCGTCTGACCATAGCGGTCCCACGCTTCCTGGAGGGCGCCTTCCAGACCGTCGGGGGCGGGCTGCAGGACCCGGATCGCCTCGATGTCGGCAAAGCGGATGAACTCGTTTCCGCCCCAGCGCTCCTCGGGATAGTTCCCCAGCTGGTGGTCCAGGAAGCGGTCGCTGGTCAGGTAGTGGTTGATCCCGATGACGTCCGGTGGACAGGGATCGTCGGCGATGGCGCGCAGCCGGTCCTCGTAGCCGAACCGGCACAGCCGCTCCCACATCGGATGGCCCGGCGTTACGCGGCCGCCGAGCAGGTCCCAGGTCATCCACCGCCGTTCGTTGTCGAAGCTGGCCTGGTGGGAGACGGCGCGGGTCGAGTAGGTCTTGCCGAGGTCTTCCGTCTGGATCAGCCGGGCAGCCGGGTTCACCGTCCGGATTTCGCGCATCGACAGGCGCACGCCGTCGATCTGGTTGAGAAGGGCCAGCCAGAAGAGGCGCTCGTCGCGGGCGTGCGGATACCAGAGACCGTAGAGGGCGGAGAACCGCGCCGTGGTCAGGGGCTCGTTGACCGGCGTCCAGTCGTTCACCCAGGGATAGCGTTCGGCCGCGGCGCGGGCGAAGTGCGCGAGGCCGCCGGCAAAGGTCTCGTCGACCAGGCTGGTGTAGATCGGGCCGCTGCCGTGGTGGACCAGAGCCACGACCGGACGGACCATCCGCTCGCGCAGGCGCGCCAGCCGCTCATCGCTCCAGCGCCAGTCGTACTCCCCCGGCCGGTTCGGGGCGGTCCGCTCCCAGAGGACGGGGTAGCGCAACGCCTTCACGCCGAGGTGGGCGAAGAGGTCGAGGTCGGAGATGCGGTCGTGGTGACCGCTCAGCACCGTCTGGTCCATGAAGCGGTCGCCGAGCCGGTTCACCGTGCACTCGTGACCGCCCCACAACTCAAGATCGTGCATAAAGCCTCACTCCGACTGCCCTTCGGTCCGGGCTGGCAACGAACTTCGAGGCTTGGCTGTTCCCCCGGGAACCCTCAGCGCGGCAGTTCGATTACCGACGCATGACAAACATTCGGGGAACGGTGCTGGTAACAGGCGGCGCCGGATACATCGGCGCGCATACGGCAAAGGCGCTTCACGACGGCGGCTGGCGGCCGGTCGTCTATGACAATCTGAGCTCCGGCTACCGCGAGGCGGTGCTGTGGGGCGAGTTCGTGCATGGCGACGTGCGCGACGCCCGCTCCCTGCGCGAAACCATGGAGCACCATGGCGTCGAGGCCGTCATCCACTTCGCCAGCCTGATCGAGGTGGGGCGCTCCTGCGAGCGGCCGGACCTGTTCTATGACACCAACGTCGGCGGCACGGCGGCCATCCTGCAGGCGATGCAGGAGGCGGGCGTGCCGCGGCTGGTCTTCTCGTCCACGGCGGCGGTGTACGGCCAACCGGAGGGGCTGAAGCCCGGCGAGGCGTTGACCGAGAGCCTGCCCAAGGAGCCGACCAGTCCCTATGGCGACACCAAGCTCGCCTGCGAACGGATGATCGCCGCCCATTGCCGGGCGTTTGGGCTGACGGCGGTGGCGCTGCGCTACTTCAACGCCTGCGGGGCGGACCCCTCGGGCCTGATCGGCGAGGCGCACGACCCGGAGACGCACCTGATCCCGCTGACCATCCGCGCGGGGCTGGGCCAGGGAAAGCCGCTCACGGTGTTCGGCCAGGACTTCCCGACCGCCGATGGGACCTGCCTGCGCGACTATATCCACGTGACCGACCTTGCCGCCGCCCACGTCGCCGCGCTGGAGATCGATATGGAAGCCGGGCGGTTCGAGGCCGCCAACGTCGGGACGGGTTCCGGCTACTCCGTGCTTGAGGTGATCCGCGCCGTGGAGAAGGCGCTGGGGCGGCCCGTGCCGCACTCGATCGGCCCCCGCCGCGCCGGCGATCCGGCCACGCTGATCGCCGATCCGTCGCGCGCGAAAGCCTTGCTGTCGTGGCGCGCGGCCTCGTCCTCGCTGGATCAGATCGTGGAAAGCGCCGCTAAATGGCATCGGAATCAGCGATATGGCGGCAAAACGCCTCCGGTTTCTACTCAACGCAAGACGGGAAATCTATCCGGTAGAATACTCGTCAACTAGGTCTGAGCGATTTGCAATATAGCCATTACTGATAAATCTGAGACTATTCTCACAGCTACACTAGAGAACGCCGTTATTCGTAGCTTAGACGCTCGAGTCCGGGAACCGTTTCACGCGTGCATCGTTGTAGATTGGGTATTTCCTTAGTTCGGGGTGACAGCCTTGCAAAACGAGTGGCTTCTGCAACCGCCCGGTCGTTCAGCCGCGCCAATTCCCCAATTGCGCCCTCGGGATCGAGGCAAGCGGACCCTTCTCTGTTTCTCCCATCTGCGTTGGAATTTCGTCTTCCAGAGGCCCCAGCATCTGATGACCCGCTTCGCGCGGGACCATCACGTCGTGTTCTGGGAAGAGCCCATCGCCGCGCCGCTCGAAGCCGGCGCGAGTCTCGATCGCAGGGTCGACGAGGAGAGCGGCGTCACCGTTGTGACCCCGCTGCTGCCGGACAGCCTGCAGGGCGAGGCCCGGGACGAAGCGCTGCGGACCCTGCTCGACGCCTATCTCGCCAGGGAGAAGGGCGAGCTGGTCCGCTGGTACTACACCCCCATGATGCTGAAGTTCTCGCGGCATCTGGAGGCGGTCTGCACCGTCTATGACTGCATGGACGAGCTGGCCAACTTCCGTTTCGCCCCGCCCGAGCTGGTTCCGCTGGAACGCGAGCTGCTGGGGGTCGCCGACGTGGTCTTCACGGGCGGCTACAGCCTCTATGAGGCCAAGCAGAACGCGCACCGCAACATCCACCCCTTCCCCTCCAGCGTTGACCGCGCCCACTTCGCGCAGGCCCGCGCGATCGCCGAAGAGCCGAACGACATGGTTCGCCTGCCGCGCCCGCGGCTGGGCTTCTATGGCGTGGTCGATGAGCGGATGGACCTGGAGCTGCTGGCGGCCATCGCCGACGCGCGGCCCGAGTGGCAGCTGTGCATCGTCGGGCCCGTGGTGAAGATCGATCCGGCCGACCTGCCCGTTCGCGCCAACATCCACTACCTCGGCGGCCGGAAGTACGAGGAGCTGCCCTTCTATCTCGCTGGCTGGGACGTGGCGTTGATGCCGTTCGCCATCAACGAGTCCACGAAGTTCATCAGCCCGACCAAGACGCCGGAGTACCTCGCCGGCGGACGGCCCGTCGTCTCGACCCCGATCACCGACGTCGTGCGCCACTACGGCGACCTGGAAGGGGTGCGCATCGCCTCGACGCCCGATGAGTTCATCGCCGAGTGCGAGACCGCGCTGAAGCTGGCGGCCGAAGGCGGCGACTGGCTCGAGGCCGTCGACAGGATGCTGGCGGAGCTCTCGTGGGACGCTACCCACAAGCAGATGGCGGACCTGATCGAGGAAGCCATCGACGCCCATAGCGCTCCCGTCATCACGCTTCCGGCCGCGCCGACCATCCGGCCCGCCAACCGGCGCAAGGCGTACGACTATCTGATCGTCGGCGGCGGCTTCGCCGGGGCGGTGCTGGCCGAGCGGCTGGCGCGCGGGGCGGACAAGAGAGTCCTGCTGATCGACCGCCGGACGCACATCGCCGGCAACGCCTATGACCACAAGGATGCGGCGGGCGTGCTGATCCACCGGTACGGACCGCACATCTTCCACACCAACTCCAACGAGATCGCCTCCTACCTGTCGCGGTTCACCCGCTGGCGGCCGTACGAGCACCGGGTGCTGGCCTGCGTGGACAACCTGCTGGTCCCGATGCCGATCAACCGCACCACGCTGAACGCGCTCTATGGCCTCGACCTGCAGACCGACGAGGCGGCCGAAGCCTTCCTGGAAAGCCGCGCCGAGCCGGT
>CAMLKO010000141.1 GCA_946480495.1 uncultured Caulobacteraceae bacterium | reverse complement strand
TCGCCGATCTCGTCGAGGAACAGCGTGCCGCCGTCGGCCTCGACCAGCTTGCCGAGGTCGCCGTCGCCGCGGCCAAACAGCTCCGTCTCGACCCGTTCGCGCGGCACGGCGGCCAGGTTGATGACCACGAACTTGCCGTCGCGGCGGCGGCCGAGCTCGTGCAGGGCCCGCGCCACCAGCTCCTTGCCGGTGCCGCTTTCGCCCAGGATCAGCACCGTCAGGTCCGCGCCCACGAGGCGCGCGATGGTGCGGTAGACGTCCTGCATCGGCGCCGAGCGGCCGATCAGCGGCAGGCGCTCGTCCTTCAGCGCCCTGGCCTGGGCCTTGGAGTGCTCGCTGTCGGCGGGCCTGGCCAGCGCGCGGCGGGCGGCGGCGGTCATCTCGTCGAGGTCGAAAGGCTTGGAGATGTATTCGAAGGCGCCCGCGTCGGCGGCGTTGACGGCGGTCAGCAGGGTGTTCTGGGCGCTCATCACGATGATGGGCAGCTTCGGCCGTTCCTTGCGGATGCGCGGCAGCACGTCGAAGACGTTCTCGTCGGGCATGACGACGTCGGTGATGACGAGGTCCCCTTCCCCGTCCGTCACCCACTTCAGCAGCGTCGTCGCATTGCCCGTGGCGCGGACCTGGTAGCCCAGGCGCGTGAACGCCTGGCTCAACACCAGCCGGATCGAGGAGTCGTCGTCCGCGATCAGGATCTTCTTGTTGGCGTTCGACGCGGTCATCTGGGCGTTCATTCGGAAGAGCCTTCGGGGGAGACGGGCAGCAGGACGCGAAAGACGGTGCGGCCGGGTTCGGACTCGAAATCGATCAGGCCGCAGTGGGCGTTCACCAGCTTGGCCACCAGCGGCAGGCCAAGGCCGGCGCCGTTGGCCTTGGAGGTGACGAAGGGCTGGAACAGGTGCTCGCGGATGTGGGCCGAGACGCCCGGCCCGTTGTCCTGCACCCTCACCTCCAGCGGCGCGCCGTTGAAGCGGTTGCCGTCGGGCGCGCGCACCCTGACGCCGGGGCGCCAGGCGGTGGTGATGGCGATCTCGCCCCGGCCGTCGCCGCGCGAATGGGCGGCCTCGGCGGCGTTCTTCACCAGGTTCAGGAAGATCTGGATCAGCTGGTCCTCGTCGCCCCAGGCTGACGGCAGCGAGGGGTCGTAGGTCTCGCGCAGCAGCAGCCCGTCGGCGACGCCGTTGGCGGCGAGCGCGCGGACGCGGTCCAGCACCTGGTGGATGTTGACGGCCGTGCGATGCGGCGCGGCGTCCTCCGAAAAGGCCTCCATCCGATCGACCAGGCGGCGGATGCGCTCGGTCTCGTCGACGATCAGCTGGGCGAGCGGCGCGTCTTCCGCCGCCGCGCCGGCCTTCAGCAACTGGGCGGCGCCGCGGATGCCGGCCAGCGGGTTCTTGATCTCGTGGGCGAGCATGCGGCCGAGCCCCACGACCGAACGCAGGCCGGCCGGATCGGCGGTGCGCTCGACGCCCAGCGCGCCGCCCTTGATGTGCAGGGTGAGCAGCACCGAGCCGTCGCCCAGCGGGGCCGCCGCGCCGTCCGCCTCGAACGAGGGATGGCCGAAGAGGGATATCTCGACGCCGTGCTCGCGGACCCGGGCGCCCTCCTCCACCGCGCGGTTGAGCAGCGACACCAGCGCCGAGCCCGGCGGCAGGGCGGCGCGGAAATCGCCGCGGGCCAGCAGCGCCAGGCCTTGCCCAAACAGCGCCTCGGCCGCCTCGTTGACGGCCACCAGCGCCCCGTCGCGGTCGACGACGAGCGCGGGTTCGGGGCTGAGGTCGAAGGCGGCGGCCTTGAGCAGGTCGGTGCGGGCGTCGCCCATGGGATTGGCGCGGCTCATGCGGCGAGCCTTTCGAGGCCGGGCGTCCAGAGGCCGACGAGAGCCGCTTCGACAGCGCCGGGCTCTTCGATCCGGCAAAGCCGCGCGCGGGCCTCGCGGCGGCCTTCCGGCGTCACGGGATAGGGCGCGGCCTCGATGTAGGAGGCCAGGTGCTTGCGGAACATCTTCAGGCCGACGCGGTCGCCGTAGAAGCGCAGGCTGTCGCCGAAATGGTCGAGCGCGATGGCGAGGCGCTCATCCAGCGAAGGCTCCGGCTCGTCGTGCTCGATGGTCCGCGCGGCCCATGGGCGGCCATAGACGCCCCGGCCGATCATCACGCCGTCGGCGCCGGATTGCGCCCTCGCGTTCCGAGCGGTTTCAGCATCGACGATGTCGCCGTTGACCAGCACGGGTATGGAGACCGCCTCCTTCACCGCGCGGACGGCGGTCCAGTCGGCCTGGCCCTTGTAGAACTGGCAGCGGGTGCGGCCGTGGACCGTGACCGCCTTCGCGCCGACCGCTTCGGCGCGGGCGGCGAGTTCGGGCGCGGTCTTCGAGGCGTCGTCCCAGCCCAGCCGCATCTTCACGGTGACGGGGACGTCGACGGCCTCGACCGCCGAGGCGACGATGCGTTCGGCCAGGTCGAGCTCGCGCATCAGCGCCGAGCCGCAGGCCGCGCCGGTCACTTCCTTGGCCGGGCAGCCGAAGTTGAGGTCGATGATGTGGGCGCCGGCCTGCGCGGCGAGCTGCGCGCCTTTCGCGATCATCTCCGGATCGCGGCCGACAAGCTGGATGACCATCAGCGGCAGGCCTTCGCCGACCGCCGCGCGGCGCACGACATCGGGGCGGCCTCTCGCGAACTCGGCGCAGGCGACCATCTCGGTGGCGACATAGGGCGCGCCGGCCTTCGCCGCGGCCTTGCGGAACGGCAGGTCGGAAACGCCCGTCATCGGGGCGATCCAGACCCGCCCCGGGATTTCAACGCCGCCGATGTTGAGCGCGCTGCTCATTTTATACTCACCCCGATTGCACGCGTTTTAGGCATATATCGCGCAAGCCGTAAAGCTGGAACAAGCCCGCGGCGCGCTCTAAACCTCGGCCATGGCCTTTTCCGCCATCATCGTCGCCGCCGGCAGCGGCAGCCGCGCCGGACCCGGCGCCGCCAAGCAATGGCGGCTGCTCGCCGGCCGCCCCGTGCTGCGCTGGTCGGCCGAGGCGCTGATCGGCGCGGGCGCGCGGGAGCTGGTGGTGGTGATCGCGGACGGCGCGGACGCCGACGCGGCGCAGGCGCTGGCGGGACTGTCCGGCTGGCGCGCGGTCGTCGGCGGCGCGACCCGTTCCAAGTCCGTGCAGGCGGGCCTGCATGCGCTGACCGGCCCCGACGACGAGCCGGTGCTGGTCCACGACGCGGCCCGGCCGTTCGTGACCCGCACCCACGTCGAGGCGCTGCTGGCCGCGCTGGAGAGCGCAGACGGGGCCATCCCCGCCCTCCCCGTCTCCGACACCCTCAAGCAGGAGGTGAACGGCCACACCATCACCGCCTCGCGCGAAGGGCTGTGGCGGGCGCAGACGCCCCAGGCCTTCCGCAAACTGCGGCTCACCGAAGCCTACGCCGCCTGGAGCGCCGAGGCCGATCCGACGGACGACGCGGCGGTGATCGAGGCCGCCGGCGGCCGGGTCGCGCTGGCGCCGGGCGATCCCATGCTGATGAAGCTCACCTGGCCGGAGGATTTCGAGATGGCCGAACGGCTGGCGGGCGGCGCGCGGATCGTCCGGGTGGGTCAGGGCTACGACGCCCATCGCTTCGGCCCGGGCGAGGCCGTCTGGCTGTGCGGGGTGAAGATCGCCCATGACGCGGCGCTGGTCGGCCATTCCGACGCCGACGCCGGCCTGCACGCGCTCACCGACGCCCTGCTGGGCGCCATCGGCGAAGGCGACATCGGCGATCACTTCCCGCCCTCCGATCCGCAGTGGAAGGACGCCTCGTCCGACCGCTTCCTCCTCCACGCCGTCGAGCTGGCGCGCGCGCGCGGCGGGCGGGTCCTGAACGCCGACGTGACGCTGATCTGCGAGGCGCCGAAGATCAAACCGCACCGCGAGGCGATGCGCGCCCGGCTGGCCGAACTGCTGGACGTGCCGCTCGACCGCGTGTCCGTGAAGGCGACGACGACCGAGGGCATGGGCTTCACGGGCCGCCGCGAAGGGCTCGCCGCCCAGGCCATCGTCAGCGTGGAGACGCCCGCATGATCTTCCCGCTCGAGATCGAGACCCTGGCCCGCCTGCTGATCGACGAGGCGCGGGGCAAGTCCCTGCGGATCGTCACCGCCGAAAGCTGCACCGGCGGGCTGGTGGCGGGCGCCATCTGCTCGATCGCCGGCGCCTCGGACGTCTTCGAGCGCGGCTTCGTCACCTACACCAACCGCGCCAAGCAGGAGGTGCTGGGCGTCCCCGGCGACCTGCTGGCCGACCACGGCGCGGT
>CAMLKO010000140.1 GCA_946480495.1 uncultured Caulobacteraceae bacterium | reverse complement strand
CCCTCGGCGGGCGTGGCGATGGTCGTGTCCATGGTCTCGGTGCTCACCGGCGTGCCCATCCGCAAGGACGTGGCGATGACCGGCGAGATCACCCTGCGCGGCCGGGTGCTGGCCATCGGCGGCCTGAAGGAAAAGCTGCTGGCGGCCCTGCGCTCGGGCATCAAGACGGTGCTGATCCCCTCGGAGAACGAGAAGGACCTCGCCGACATCCCGGCCAACGTGAAAACGGCGCTGGAGATCATCCCGGTCGCGACCGCCGACGAAGCGCTGGCCCACGCCTTGGCCGGACCGCTGACCCCGGTGGAGTGGAACGAGGACGAAGAGCCTCTGCCCGGGCCGAAAGCCGACGAGACGATCGACGGGGACGCCGTCATCACCCACTGACCAAGGTAATCGTCGTTAACTTGGGCGGCGCGGGTCATTCCCGCGCCGCCTTCGTTTGACGGCGGTCACAGAGCCGCCATAATCGCGCCTTCGCGGCCAAGCTCCGGGGGGAGGGGCGCCGCGGGTCATTGGGCAGGGGAGACACGCATGACGAAAGCCGAACTCGTGGCCGCCATGGCAGAGAAGGCCGGCTTGAATCGGGCTCAGGCGAAGGACGCGCTGGAAGCCTTCATCAATTCGGTGACGACGACGCTGAAGGCGGGGGAAGACGTGCGGCTGGTGGGCTTTGGGACCTTCAAGCCCGTGGCGCGCAAGGCCGGCACCGCGCGCAATCCGCGCACCGGCGAGAAGGTCCGCCGTCCGGCCTCGAAAACCTGCCGCTTCCAGGTAGGCGAGGGGCTGAAGGGCTCGCTGAACTAGCGGTCCGAAACATCCATGCGAAGGGGCGGGGGCTCAGGCGAGCGGCCCGCCCTTTTCGTATCCGGCCGCCCCGCGTAGAAGGCGCATCGGACGGGCGGCTAGCTCAGCTGGTCAGAGCACCTGGTTTACACCCAGGGGGTCGGGGGTTCGAACCCCTCGCCGCCCACCACCCCATCATCCGTTCGGACGATTGACTCACTCTATACGTGCATAGAACCTCTAACAATCGTTATGGGGGTTATGGGGTCATGTTCAACCGAGGTTTACTGGCCGCCGCGCTGGCGGTGGCGCTGAGCGGCTGCGCATCGCCGCTGGTCCAGCCCGATCCGGCCGAATGGCAGCACAGGGCGGGGGACGCCCGCGACTGGCAGGAGATGGCCAAGCGCACCGTGGCCGCCATTCCGCTGGCCACGAGCGGCCAGAGCTACAATGTCTATGTCCAGCCTGACGCCTCTCCGTTCGGCGACGCCTACAGGGCCTACCTTGAGGAGGCGCTGTTCGCTCGCGGCTTCCCGGTGGTGCGCTCGCCGGATGGGGCCGACATTGTCCTTACCGACGAGGTTCGGCCGATCCTGTATGCGCCGGGCAGCAAGAAGCGGATTACCGACTACGCCAGCCTCTATACGGCGGCGGCGGCCGGCGGCGGGCAGTTGCGCAACATCTCCAGCCTCGACACCGGGTTTGGCGCGGGTCTCGTTGTCGGCGCGGTGGTGGACTACCTCGCCTCGCTGAACAGCGGGACGGACGCAGAGGTGGTGGTGACCTCGAAAATCATTTCGCCGCGGACCAACAACCTCCACTTCGTCCGCTCGGAAACCTTCTATGTCCGCCCAACCGATTTTCCTCTGTATCTGCCGCCGGCGCCGGGTTTCCCGGTGGTGCCGTTGCGCGTCAGCAGCCGTTAAGGGGGAGCGGACATGCCCGTCAAACCGCTCATCCTGGCGCTTGCCCTGTCGCTGGCCGGCTGCGCCACGGCCCCGCAGCAGCAGGTCCATTCGCACGATCTCGGCGGCCTTATCTATGAGGCGGCCGACCGGGTGGTGGATGCGGCGGTCAACGCTGGGCTATCGCGCGACAAGCCGATCATCATCGCCACCAGCGTCAACGTCGACGACCTCGCGGACTCCTCGACGTTCGGACGCCTCGCCTCCCAACTCGTCGCCAGCCGCCTGGCGCAGCGGGGCTATATGGTGCGTGACGTGACCTACACCCAGGCGCTGGTGATCACGCCCGAGACCGGCGAGATGGTGTTGAGCCGTGAAGCCTCCAAGATCGCGGCTGAAAACGACGCCCAGGCGGTTGTGGCCGGCGCCTATGCGGTCGGCGGCCAGAAGATCTATCTGAACCTGCGCATGCTGGCCGCTTCCAACGGCCAGGTGATGTCGGCCGTCGATGTCTCCGTGCCCCTCAACGAGGATACCCAGCGGATGATCGTCACGGGCCGCAACGACCTACAGCGAAGGGCCGCACTCGGGCGCTGAAGGCCCAAACGGCCCAAAACTGTGGAAAGGCGCGCAGACCCCCCGCTGCGCGCCTTTTTACCTGACCAAGCTTCACCATATGATGGGAACCTGAAGCGCGTTGTGATGCTTAATGCTCAGCAGCGCGCGCGAGCGCCGATTGTCGGGAAGTGGGCAAGTCAAAGTGTTGATCGAGACCGCTGGCTACGAGTTCGGGAGCGAGCGCGAGGCGCTGGCCGCGCGCATGGGGCGTCCGGCAAGGCTGATCGACACCACCATGCTCTATGCGCCGCGCTCCGGCGGGGTGAAGCGCTATCTGACCGCCAAGCGCGCCTGGTTCGGGGCCAACCGCCCGCGGGTGCGCAACGTCCTCATCACGCCAGGCCCGAAGGACGCCTACGACGGCGACGGCAAGGTCTCGATCTATGCCGCGCCGCTGCCGTTCGGCGACGGCTACCGCTGGCCGCTCAGCAAGAAGGCGTGGATGGACCGCATCATCCGCCAGCGCCCGACGCTGATCGAGGCGGGTGACGTCTATACGCCGGGCTTAGCCGCGCTGAAGGCGCGCGACCGGCTGGGCGTGCCGGCCATCGGCTTTTGCCACACCGACCTTGGCGCGCTGGCCGCCCTGCACATCGGCGAATGGGCCGAAAAGCCCGTCCGCAAGCACTGGGCGACCATCTACCGCGAGTTCGACCAGGTCCTGGCGCCGAGCCGCTACATCGCCGGCCGTCTGGCGGAGGCCGGGGTCGAGAATCCCATCGCCGTGCCGCTGGGCGTCGACGCGAACACCTTCAACCCGGGTTACGCGGATCGGGCGGCCCTGCGCCGCGAGCTTGGGCTGACCTCAAAGCATCGGCTGCTGGTCTTCGCTGGCCGCCCCGCGCGGGAAAAGCGGCTGGACGTGCTGGTCGAGGCGGTCGAGCGGCTGGGCGCGCCCTACGTGCTCGCGTTCGTCGGGGCAGGGACGGGCGCCCCGCCGTCGGACCGCGTCATCTCATTGCCCTACCAGCGCGACCCGGCCGGGCTGGCGCGCGTGCTGGCCAGCTGCGACGCCTTCGTCCACGCCAACGACGCCGAGCCCTTCGGCCTGATCGTGCTGGAGGCCATGGCCTGCGGCCTGCCGGTGGTGGGCGTCGCCTCGGGCGGGGTCTCGGAGTCGGTCGACAACAGCGTGGGCCAGCTCGCTCCGGTTTCGACGCCCGAAGCGATGGCCGAGGCGATCGAGGCCCTCTTCGAACGCGGCGCGGCCGAGCTTGGCCTGGCCGCCCGGCGTCGCGCCGTCGAGCGCCATGCCTGGGACGCCGTGTTCGGCCGTCTCTCGCGCATCTACGCCGACATCAGCGGCCACCCCGGCTTCCTCGTCGAGGCGGAGCGGGCGCTCGCGCACTGAGCGGAAGGCGGTGTATAGGCGTCCGCCATGACTGACTCTCAATCCGCCAAATACATCCAGGGCCGCACGGGCCCGTGGGAGATCGTGCTGGGCCTGGAGGTCCATGCCCAGGTCGCCTCCAACGCCAAGCTGTTCAGCGGCGCGGCGGTGGGCTTTGGCGCGGGGCCGAACGAGCAGGTGAGCCTGGTGGACGCGGCCATGCCCGGCATGCTGCCGGTGATCAACCGCCGCTGCGTCGAGCAGGCGGTGCGCACGGGGCTGGGCCTCAAGGCGCAGATCAACCTGAAGAGCCGCTTCGACCGGAAGAACTACTTCTACCCCGACCTGCCGCAGGGCTATCAGATCAGCCAGTACCAGCACCCCATCGTCGGCGAGGGCGAGGTGATCGTCGAACGCGACGACGGCTCGACCTTCACGGTGCGCATCGAGCGGCTGCACCTGGAGCAGGACGCCGGCAAGTCGATCCACGACCTGGACCCCAACGCGACCTACGTGGATCTCAACCGCGCGGGCACGGCGCTGATGGAAATCGTCTCGCGCCCGGACATGAGAAGTGCTGAAGAAGCAGCGGCTTATGTCAAGAAGCTGAGAACCATCCTGGTCTATCTCGGGACCTGCGACGGCGACATGGAGAAGGGCAACCTGCGCGCCGACGT
>CAMLKO010000139.1 GCA_946480495.1 uncultured Caulobacteraceae bacterium | reverse complement strand
CCGGATCAGACGGCCGGGCGGTCGCGGTCTCTTCGGAGGCCGAGGAAAGTCCGGGCTCCACGGCGACAAGGCGGCGGGTAACGCCCGCCGGGCGCGAGCCCAGGGATAGCGCCACAGAAAGCAAACCACCTCCGGCTCGCCGGGGGAAAGGGTGAAAGGGTGGGGTAAGAGCCCACCGCGGGACTGGTGACAGGACCGGCATGGCAAGCCCCGCCTGGAGCAAGACCGAATAGGGACGTCGCGCCTTCGCAAGAGGGCAGGCCCGTCGCCGGGCCGAGGCGTCCGGGTTGGTCGCGAGAACCGCTCGGCAACGGGCGGTCCAGAGGAATGACCGTCACCGCGCTTTCGGGCGCGGGACAGAACCCGGCTTACAGGCCGTCTGATCCCTCACTTCCCGCAATGTTCGACAAACGTTCGCGTTTGGGCGCTATTTGTTAACCATAACGTCGCCAAAACCTGTTGTTTTCTAGTGGTATCCCGCTTGGTGCCATTGTATCCCGTTTTCTCCCATGTTAACCCATTCGATACCTGCTTCGGGCGAGCGGGCGTGCGTGGTTGATGGGGCAGGGCGGTGTTTCTCTCGACCTTCGAGAAACAGCTGGATGCAAAGCGTCGCATCGTTGTGCCGCAGGAATTCCGCGCGGCCGTTTCGGGCCCCTTTGACGGCGTCTTCTGCTTCCCTTCGATCGAGGCCGATTGCCTTGAAGGCGGCGGCAAGGCGCTGTTCGACCGCTACGCCGCGCTGATCGAGGAGCTGCCGTTCGGCGACCCCCTGCGCTCGGCGCTGGAGACCTCCGTGTTCGGCGGCATGGCCAAGCTCTCCTTCGACGATGCGGGCCGCGTCACGCTGCCGCCCCACCTGTGCGAGATGTTCGCAATCAGCGACTGGGTCTCGGTCGTGGGCATGGGCGACCGCTTCCAGATCTGGCCGCGTGAGGCCTTCCAGGCGCATCGCGCCAAGGCGCGCGAGACGGCCAGGGCCGGGCTCGCAGAACTGCGCGCCGCCCAGCGCCAGCGGCTCACCGGGGGGCAGTGATGGACGCGCCCCACGTCTCCGTCCTGCTTGCTGAGGTGATGGAGGCGCTGGAGCCCGCCCCCGGCAAGACCATCGTCGACGGCACCTTCGGCGCGGGCGGCTATAGCCGCGCCTTCCTGAACGCCGGCGCTGCCGTCATCGCCTTCGACCGCGACCCCTCCGCCGCCCGCTTCGCCCAGGGGCTCGGCGAACGCTTCCGGCTGGTCGAGGCGAAGTTCTCCGAAATGGCCGAGCGGCTGGGCGAGAAGTCCGCCGACGGCGTCGCCCTCGACCTCGGCGTCTCCTCGATGCAGCTGGACGAGGCCGAGCGCGGCTTTTCCTTCATGCGCGACGGCCCGCTCGACATGCGCATGGGCGCCGACGGCCCGACCGCCGCCGACCTCGTCAACACGCTGGAACACCCCGACCTCGCCCGCATCCTCTGGCTCTACGGCGAGGAGAAGCAGTCGCGCCGCGTCGCCACCGCCATCGTGCGCCGCCGCGCCGAGCAGCCGTTCGAGCGCACGCTGGATCTCGCCGAAGTGGTCGAGCGCGCGTTGGGCGGCCGCAAGGGCGCCAAGATCCACCCCGCCACCCGCACCTTCCAGGCGCTGCGCATCGCCGTGAACGAAGAGCTGTCCGAACTCGAAGCCGGCCTCGAAGCCGCCGAACGCGTACTGAAGGCCGGCGGCCGCATCGCGGTGGTGACCTTCCATTCGCTGGAAGACCGCATCGTCAAAGCCTTCTTCGCCGAGCGCGCCGGCCGCGTTCCGTCCGGCTCGCGCCACGCCCCCCCGACCGCGAAGGGACCCGAGCCCACCTTCGTCCTGCTGTTCAACGGCCACCGCTCGGCGGGCGAGGCCGAAACCGCCGCCAACCCGCGCGCCCGCTCGGCCAAGCTTCGCGCCGCCATCCGCACCGAGGCGCCTGAGTGGAGGGCCGCCGCATGATCGCGCGCCTTTACGAACGCCGCTGGCGAAGCTTCCGCGTCGTCGACCTCACCCTGGTCGGCGTGCTGCTCGTCCTGATGCTGGTCGTCTATCTCGCCAAGACCTTCGGCGGCGCCGAGCGCTCCGAGATCGCCCGCGTCGAATCCCGCATCGACCAGGAGAAGCTGCGCGTGCGCCTGCTCCAGGCCGAGGTCGCCCACCTCGAGCAGCCGACCCGCATCGAGACCCTGTCACGCCAGTACCTCGGCCTGCAGCCCGTATCGGCCAAGCAGGAGATCAAGGCCGACGGCCTCTCCACAGTCACGGTGGGCGCCAAGCAGCCATGAGCCTCGCCGACCTGATCCCCAGTCGCTTTCCGCCCGGTTTTCGCTGGGTCGGCGGGGCCGTCTGGCGGCTGGAGCACGCCTTCGAGCGCGCCAAGGCCAAGGATCGGCCGGAAGACAACACCCGCGTTCGCATCTTCGTCGTGGCGCTGTTCTTCGGGGCCGCCTTCTTCGTGCTGGCGATCGGCGCGACCCACGCCGCCCTGTTCTCCAACGCCGCCCGCGCCGACGGCGGCGCGCCGGCGACCCCGGGCGCGCGCGCCGATCTGGTGGACCGCAACGGCCAGCTGCTGGCGCTCGACCTCACCCACTACGGCCTCTATCTCGACCCCAGCGAGGTCTGGGACCCGGCGCAGACCCGCAACGCGCTGCTGCAGACCATCCCCACGCTCGATCCGCTGCGCATCGACCGCGCGCTGAAGAGCCCGCGCCGCTTCTACCTGATCGGCGGCCTGACCCCTGAGGACCGCGACCGCATCCACGACCTTGGCCTGCCCGGCCTCTACTTCGAGGAAGAGGAAAAGCGCGTCTATCCGCTGGGCGCCACCGCCGCCCACCTGATCGGCTTCACCGACTCCGGCGGCGAGGGGCTGGCCGGCGTCGAGAAGGCGCTGAACGACCAGGTCATGGAGGCCGCCGCCAGCCACGGCCAGGTGCCGCTGTCCATCGACCTTCGCGTGCAGGCAGCCCTCGAGGAAGAGCTGCGCGGCGCCGCTGAATCCTTCCATCCGAAGGGCGCCGTCGGCATCGTCACCGACATCCACACCGGCGAAATTCTCGGCATGGCGAGCTGGCCGAACTTCGATCCGAACAACCCCGGCGGCGCGACCGACGACCAGCGGCTGAACCGGGCGGCCGCTTCGGTGTTCGAGATGGGATCGACCTTCAAGGGGTTCACCGTGGCCATCGGGCTCGACAGCGGCGTGGCGACCCCCGGCTCGACGTTCGACGCGACGCACCCGTTCCAGCTGGGGTACCGGACGATCCACGACTACCACGGCACCAACCGGGTGCTGACGCTGGTCGACGTCTTCATCCACTCGTCCAACATCGGCACCGCGCGGCTCGCGGAATCGATCGGCGCGAGCCGGCTCAGCCACTACTTCAACGCGCTTGGCCTCACCCGCCCGGCGGCCGTCGAGCTGAAGGAGTCGGCCCGCCCGCTGACGCCGAAGGTGTGGAACGAGGACGCGGTCGCCTCCACCTCCTTCGGCCACGGTATCGACGTGAGCCCACTGGCGCTGGCCGAGGCCTACGGCGCGGTGCTCAACGGCGGCGTGCTGGTGCCGATGACCATCAAAAAGCTTCCGGACGGCGCGAAGGTGAAAGGCCAGCGCGTCTTCTCCGAAGCGACCTCGATGACCATGCTGCAGATCATGCGCGCCAACGTGGAGCGCGGCACCGGCACCAAGGCCGATGCGCCCGAGCTTTCGGTCGGCGGCAAGACCGGCACCGGCGAGAAGTTCGACCCGGCCATCCGCGGCTACTCGAAGGAAAAGCAGGTCTCCTCCTTCGCCGCCGTCTTCCCGACCGACGGGCCGGCCGATGCGAAGCGTTACTTCGTGCTGATCCTGCTCGACGAGCCGCACGGCAACGCGGAGACCTACGGCTTCTCGACCGGCGGCTGGGTGGCCGCGCCGGCGGCCGGGCGGGTGATCGACCGGATCGCGCCCTTCCTCGGCGTGCCGCGCCACACGCCCGCGCCGCTGGGCGTCGCCCAGTACGTCACCGCCGGGAATTACGAGTAGTGGCCCGGCTCTCCCAGTTGGTGCGTCGCGACCTCGCCGCCGATCCCGAGATCACCGGCGTCACCGCCGACAGCCGCAAGGTGCGCCCGGGCTACCTGTTCGCCGCCCTGCCGGGCTCGAAGGTCGACGGGCGCCAGTTCATCCCGACCGCGCTGGAAGCCGGCGCCGCCGCGGTGCTGGCGCCGGAAGACTCCCCGCTGCCCGTGCCGGTGGTCAGCGCCTGGGACCCGCGCCGCGCCTACGCGCTCGCCGCCGCCAACTTCTGGAACCGGCAGCCCAAGGTCTGCGTCGCCGTCA
>CAMLKO010000138.1 GCA_946480495.1 uncultured Caulobacteraceae bacterium | reverse complement strand
AAGATCGACAGCCGCACCATCCTGGGCGAGCAGGGCGGCGAACAGCTGCTGGGCCAGGGCGACATGCTCTACATGGCCGGCGGCGGGCGCATCACCCGCCTGCACGGGCCGTTCGTTTCCGACGAGGAGGTCGAAGCGGTCGCCAAGTTCCTGCGGGCGCAGGGCCAGCCGCAGTATCTTGAGGAGGTCACGGCCTCCCCGGAAGAGGACGAGGACGGCGAATTCGACTACGGCGGCGGCGGCGAGGGGTCCAACGACCTCTACGACCAGGCGGTGGCGGTGGTCACCCGCGACGGCAAGGCCTCGACCTCCTACATCCAGCGCCGGCTGCAGATCGGCTACAACCGCGCGGCCTCGCTGATGGAACGCATGGAGAAAGAGGGCGTTGTCGGACCCGCCAACCACGCCGGCAAACGCGAGATCCTTGCAGGACCGCCGCCGGTCTAGCGCCCTTACGATGAACAGCTAGTCATCCTGGCGCCGCATTGCCGCCCCGCCGCGGACATTTGCGCGCCGATGCACCAGGTCATAGTGAGGGCCGATGAGAAGGAGCCTTCGATGACGTTCGTCACGACCCGCCGCGCCGCCATGATCGGGTTGGCGCTGGCTGTCGCCCCCCTCCAGGCCTTCGCGCTCGCGCCCTCCGACCAGGCGCTGGTCGACAAGGCCGTCGCCTATCTTCAGGCGATGAAGTCGGTGAAGGGCCGTTTCGTGCAGACCGATGCGCGGGGCGCGACCTCCCAGGGCTCGATCTATCTTCAGCGGCCGGGCAAGGCCCGTTTCGCCTACGATCCGCCGTCCGGACTGACGGTGGTGTCGGACGGTTCGAGGGTGTCGGTCGCCGACAAGCGGCTGAAGACCTTCAACCAGTATCCGCTGAGCTCCACGCCGCTTGCGCTGCTGCTGGCGCGCGAGGTCAGGCTCGATCGCGGCGTGCAGGTCACCAACGTCACGCGGCTGGCCGACGGCTTCCAGCTGACCGCCCGCGACGCGAAGAAGAAGACCCGCGGCCAGATCACCCTGACCTTCACCGACGCGCCGGTGAAGCTGGTCGGCTGGACGGTGCAGGACGCCCAGGGCGGCGTCACCCGCGTGCGGATCGCCGACCTGCAGCCGGCCAGCATCGACCCCGCCCTTTTCGTCCTGAAGGACCCGCGCCCGCGCGGCGGCTCACGGCCGATGTGATAACTTGGCCACAGGCAAGGGTGGAAATTTAGTTGGATTGACTTTCCTTTAGGTCAGTGGCAGTTTTGCAACGTGGCAAGGGCGCTCGTTTGGCGCCTGTCGCCCACCCTGCCGGATCCTATCCCCTCCCGGCGGCGGCGTGAGACATGACCCTTACAGGCCCCGGTGCGACCCCCTCGCGCCGGGGCCTTTTCTTGCCTAAGTACCGAGCCATGCGCCTGCGGATCGCCACCTGGAACATCAACTCGGTTCGTCCGCGGACGCACCACATCGCCCGCTTCATCCGCGAGGCCGCGCCCGACGTGCTCTGCCTGCAGGAGATCAAGTGCCGCGAGGGCGAGTTTCCCCGCGAGGCGTTCGAGGAGCTGGGCTATCGCCACCTGAAGATCGCCGGCCAGAAGGGCTGGCACGGCGTCGCCATCGCCTCGCGCCTGCCGATCGAGGATGCGCCGTCGATCGATGTCTGCCGCGAAGGCCACGCCCGCTGCGTCGGCGCGAAGGTGGCGGGCGTCGAGATCCACAACTTCTACATCCCGGCCGGCGGCGACACGCCCGACCGCGAGGCCAATCCCAAGTTCGACCACAAGCTCGACTTCTACGAAAAGCTCACCGCCGAGCTGGCCCGCCGCGACCCGAAAGACCCCATCGTCGTCACCGGCGACCTCAACGTCGCGCCCGGCGAGAACGACGTGTGGAACCACCGCTACATGTCGAAGATCGTCTCCCACACGCCCGCCGAGGTGGAGGCATTCGAGAAGCTGCGCGCCTCGCTGAACTTCATCGACCTGCCGCGCGAGACCATCCCCGAACCGCAGAAGCTGTTTTCCTGGTGGAGCTACCGCGCCATGGACTTCCGCGCCTCGAACCGGGGCCTGCGGCTCGACCACATCCTGGTCACGCCCGCCCTGCGCGAAGCCGCCTTCCGCCTCGGCTCAGCGGCGGCGCGGGTGCACGACGACGTCCGCGAATGGGAGCGACCCAGCGACCACGCCCCGGTCAGCGCCGACCTGATCCTCTAGGGCTGCAGCCGGTAGCCGCCCGCCTGGGTGAGCAGGATCGAGGCGTTGGCGGGGTCGGGCTCGATCTTCTGGCGCAGGCGATAGACGTGGGTTTCCAGCGTGTGGGTGGTGACGCCGGCGTTGTAGCCCCAGACCTCCGTCAGCAGCTCCTCGCGCGACACCGGCTTTTCGCCGGCCCGGTAGAGGTACTTCAGGATGCTTGTTTCTTTCTCTGTCAGCCGGACCTTCTTGCCCTTGTCGTCGACCAGCAGCTTGGCCGAGGGGCGGAACTCGTAGGGGCCGATGCGGAAATAGGCGTCCTCGGAGGCCTCATGGCTGCGCAGCTGGGCGCGGATGCGGGCCAGCAGCACGCCGAACCGGAAGGGCTTGGTCACGTAGTCGTTGGCGCCGGCGTCCAGCCCCAGGATGGTGTCCGAGTCGCTGTCGGCGGCGGTCAGCATGATGATCGGCGCGCTGACGCCGCCCTTGCGCATCAGGCGGCAGACCTCGCGGCCGTCCATGTCGGGCAGGTCGACGTCGAGAAGCACCAGGTCCGGCCGCCGTTCGCGCGCCACCCGCACGCCCTCGGCGGCCGTGGCCGCTTCCAGCGCAGCGAACTCCTCGTGAAGCTGAAGCTGTTCGGCGAGCGCGCCGCGCAGCTCCTCGTCATCGTCTATAATCAGGATGGTCTTGCGTTGCGCCATGCCCGCGCAGGATGCACTGGAATGACCCGGCGAGCCAAGCAAGGACGGCCATCGAATGCATTTCATCGCCTATTCGGACGGCCTGCTCGACCTGGACGGACGACGCGTGAAGTGCGCGCTCGGCCGCTCGGGCGTGAAGACCGCTCTGGAAAAGCAGGAAGGCGATGGCGCGACGCCGCTGGGTGTCTGGCCGATGCGCCGTGTGCTCTACCGGCCCGACCGGGGCGAGGCGCCGGTCAGCGGTCTTCCGGTCGCGCCGCTTACGCCGACCGACGGCTGGTGCGACGACCCCGCCGACCCGAACTACAACCGCCCCGTCGTGCTGCCCTATCGCGCCAGCTGCGAAGAGATGTGGCGCGAGGACGAGCTTTACGACGTGGTGGTGATCCTGGCGCACAACGACGATCCGCCGGTCCCCGGCAAGGGCTCGGCCATCTTCCTGCATTGCGCCAAGGCCGACTATTCGCCAACCGAAGGCTGCGTGGCGCTGGCGAAGGCGGACCTGCTGGCGCTGCTGCGGCTGGCGGAGCCCGGCTCCGTCCTGGAGGTCAGGCAGGTCTAGGGACGCGGGCTCCGAACAGGGCCGAACCGACCCGCACGCTCGTCGCCCCGAACCGCACGGCGGTCTCGTAGTCGGCGCTCATCCCCATCGACAGCTTCGAAAGCCCGTTGCGCGCCGCGATCTTCGCCAGCAGGGCAAAGTGCGGGCCGGCGGGCTCGGATTCCGGGGGGATGCACATCAGGCCCTCGATGGTCAGGCCGTAGGTCTTTTGGCAGGTGGCGATAAACGCGTCGGCGTCGCCCGGTGAAACACCGGCCTTCTGCGGCTCCTCGCCGGTGTTCACCTGCACATAGAGGCGGGGCGACTTTCCGGCGCGGGCGATGTCGTCGGCCAGCACGCGCGCCAGCTTCTCGCGATCGAGCGTCTCGATAACGTCGAAGAAGGCGACGGCCTCGGCGGCCTTGTTGGTCTGCAGCGGGCCGATCAGCCGAAGCTCGATCCCATCCCGCCGCGCGGCCCAGCGCTGCATCGCCTCCTGCACCCGGTTCTCGCCGAACACCCGCTGGCCGGCGGCGAGCATGGCCAGGGTCCGCTCGTCGGGCTGTTGCTTGGAGACGGCGACCAGGGTCACTTCGCCCGGGTCGCGCCCGGCGGCCTTCGCGGCGGCGGCGATCCGGTCCAGCACGGCCTGACGCGCGGCGGCGATTTCCTGATAGAGGGCGTCGGATGGCGCGGACATCTCTGGACCAGCTCTGGGCGACGGCGAGAGGCTTAAAGCGCCGCTCGCGCTGGCGAAAGCCCCTGCCGCCGCTGCTGTTCGTCACCGATCCCGGACGCACCCCCGACCCGGCGCGCATCGCCGGGCGGCTGCCCGGCGGCGCGGGCGTCGTGTTCCGCGCCTTTGGAGAGACCGAGATCGGAAGAGCACACGTCTGAACTCCAGTCACAGCGTGTTATCTC
>CAMLKO010000137.1 GCA_946480495.1 uncultured Caulobacteraceae bacterium | reverse complement strand
GTGCCGGAGCGCTCGCCGCTCTTCTGGCCGGGCGCGCGGTAGAATCGCTCCGACAGACGCGGCAGGTGCTGGCGCGCGATGCCGGGGCCCTCGTCGGTGACGCGGATGGCGGCGTAGCGCTCCGCCCCGTCGCGGTCGGGGGTGAGCAGGGACTGGCGCGCGGCCCCGTCGATGCGGGGCGCGGCCGCAGCGTCCAGCGTCAGGCCGCCAGCCAGCTCGATGCGGATCGTTCCGCCGGGCGGCGTGTATTTCACCGCGTTGTCGACGAGGTTTTGCATGACCTGCACGATCTGGTCGCGGTCGCCCTCCACCGTGACGGCCGAGGCGGGGGGCGTGAATTCGACCTTCACCTGCCGCTCCTCGATCTGTGGGGCCAGCGCGCTGATCACGTCGGCGGCCGCCGAGGCGAGGTCGACCTCGCCCGCGGGGGGGATGTGCTCGTTCAGCTCGACCCGCGAGAGGCTGAGGAGGTCGTCGATCAGCCGCGCCATCCGGTCGGCCTGGACGTGCATGATCGACAGGAAGTGGTCGCGCGCCGCCGGGTCGTCCTTGGCGTGGCCGCGCAGCGTCTCGATGAAGCCGGTCAGGGAGGCGAGCGGGGTGCGGAGCTCATGGCTGGCGTTGGCCAGGAAGTCGGCCCGCAGCCGCTCGCTGCGGCGCGCGTCGGTCTGGTCGCGGAAGATGACGACCGCCTTGCCCTCGGACAGCGGCCGCGCCAGCACCGCCCAGTGGCGCTCCTGCGCGCCGAGCGGCTCGTAGGCGACCTCGCGCTCGGCGCCTTCGAAGAGGGCGGCCTCCACCGCCTCCAGCACCTGGGGGTGGCGGATGGCGGTGACCAGCGGCTGGCCCTCGCCCTTCAGGCGGAAGATCTCGCGCGCGGCGGCGTTGGCGAAGGCGATGCGGCGCTCGCCCGGCGCGGCCGCTACCACGATCACCGGTTCGGGCAGGCGTTCGAGAATGGCGGAGTCAGGCGAGGTCGATGGCATTGAAGAGGCTCGATTCCCCTGAATCGCGCGGATATGCTCAAACCAGATATGGCGCCCATCGGAGCCTTGCGATAGACGGGGCTGGGCCTTGGGACAGCGGCGTCGGAGCGACGCAATTTCGCCGCATCGCAAGGGGACGAAGGGGGGCGCGGTTTTGGTCGGGGTTCTTACTCGCATGCATCGCAAGCGTCTGGTTGCAACGGCCGCGGCCGCTCCTCTGTTGATTTTCGCCCACGCAGCCTGGGCCGAGACCACGGTCGACACGGCGGTCACCACGCCGGTCACGACGTCGGCCACCAATCAGGATGTCCGGGTGACGACCGCCGGCAGCATCAAGCCGACCGTCACCGGTCCGGCGCTGCTGATGAACACCAGCAACGACATCACCAACGAAGGCACGATCAGCACGACGGGGGTGAACGGCTCCGTCGGCATGCAGTCCTCCGGCGGGCTGACGGGCGACATCCTCAACAAGGGCATCATCTCGATCGTCGAGGACTACACGCCCACCGACACCGACAACGACGGCGACCTCGACGGCCCGTTCGCGCTGGGCAACGGCCGCTACGGCATCCGGGTGACCGGCGGCTCGGGCCAGATGACCGGCGCGGTGACCAACAACAGCGGCGCCTCGATCACCGTCGAGGGCAACAACTCCGCCGGCATCAGCATCGAGAGCGGCATCACCGGCGCGCTGACGCAGAACGGCTCGGTCAACGTCGTCGGCGACGGCAGCTACGGCGTCCACACCACCGGGGCCATCGGCGGCGCGGTCATTCTCAACGGCTCGACGACGGCGCAGGGCCTCGGCTCGGTGGGCGTCGCGCTGGATTCCAGCGTCGGCGGCCAGGTGCACATCCAGGGCGCGGTGACCGCGACCGGCTACCGCTCCGCCACCCGGCCGGCCGACGACGTGCAGGCCAAGCTCGACGCCGACGACCTGCTGATCGGCGGTCCGGCCGTGCGGATCGGCGGCGACGTGACGAGCGGCGTGCTGATCGACGCGCGCCCGGCCGACAACGACCCCAACAACGCCGACGAGGACAACGACGGCACGCCCGACGCCCAGGAAGGCACCGGCGCCATCTACAGCTACGGCACCGCGCCGGCGCTGGTAATCGGCTCGACCTCGAACAACGTGAGCGTGGGCGTGGTCGGGACGGGCGACGACGCCTACGGCCTGATCTCCAAGGGCGTGATCCAGGCTGACGGCATCTATAACGGCAAGGCCGCCACCGCCCTGCAGATCGGCCCGGGCAGCGGCAGCTTCCTGACCACCGTCTCGGGCGGCGTCCGCCTCGACAACTCGGTCCTGGCGCGCGCCTACCAGGCCGACGCCACGGCGGTGCGGCTGACCAGCGGCGCCAGCCTGACCGGCGCCAGCACGCTGTGGAACAAGGGCACGATCACCTCGCAGCTGCTGGTCGTGCAGCCGCTTCTGACGACGACGGCGCCCTGGTTCACCGCCACCGGCATCCTGATCGATGCGGGCGCGACGGCCACCCATATCCGCAACGACGGCACCATCCTGTCGGAGCTGGCGGGCGCCAACAGCTACGCCATCGGCATCAAGGATCTCAGCGGCACGCTGGCGACCATCGACAACACCGGCGTGATCCGGTCGCTGATCGTGGCCAACGACTCCGCGATCGGCACCCTGAACGGCCGCACCATCGCCATCGACGTTTCCGCCTCCACCGGCGGGGTGACGATCAACCAGACGCAGAGCACCGTCACCGACGCCGCCGCCCCGCTGATCGTGGGCGATGTGCTGCTGGGCTCGGGCGCGGACACCATCAACCTGGGCGCCGGCACGCTGGTGGGCGCCATGGACTTCGGCGCGGGCGCCGACGCCCTGAACATCACCGGCGCCGCGGTCGCCAGCGGCAAGCTGACCGACAGCGACGGCGCTCTGGCCATCAACGTCGCCGACGGCAGGCTGATCGTCGGCAACGCCGACACGATCAGCGCCACCAGCCTCAATGTCGGCGCGACCAGCTCGCTGGTGGTCAACATCAACGCCACGGACAACACCGCGACGCTGTTCAACGTCAACACGGCCAACTTCGCCACCGGCTCGCAGATCGGCGCGCAGCTGAGCGGCGGCCTGCTCGATTTCACCAGCACCACCCAGCACAGCTTCACCATCGTGCAGGCCAACACCCTGACGGCCGGCACGATCGACGACACCCTGCTGGGCCTGTCGCCCTTCATCTACAAGGTGGGCGTGGACGCCGACACGACGGCCGGGACGGTGGACATCACCATCCGCCGGCGCACCGCGGCGGAAGCGGGCCTGAACGCGGCCGAGACCGCGGCCTACGACGCCTTCTACACCGCGATCGGCGCCGATACGGCGGTGCGCGACGCCTTCCTCGGGCAGGCGACCCGCGAAGGCTTCCTGCAGCTCTATGACGAACTGCTGCCCGAACAGGAACTGGGCCTCTTCTCGGCGCTCGACTATGCGTCGTCCGACATCGCCCAGGCCATCGCGCTGAAGCCCGATCCGCGCTCGCACTATGGCCCCGACAGCTTCTGGATCCACGAGATCAACACCCAGGTCCGCCGCGATCCGGGCGAGTCGCTGGGGTCCAAGACCGAAGGCTTCGGCTTCGTGGCCGGCTACGAAAGCATGTCGAGCCGCGGCGGCGCGCTGGGCGCGACGCTGGCCTACCTGACCGCCGAAGAGCGCGACAAGCCGGCCGAGGTCGGCGAGCACACCGGCGTCAACGTCTTCGATCTGGGCATCTACTGGCGTCAGGCCTACGGCAAGTGGCTGGTCAGCGTGAGCGGCGGCGGCGGCTACGCCATGTTCAGCGGCGTGCGCAAGTTCATCGCGCCGGTGCCGAACGCGCTGGCGACCCAGCGCACGGCCAAGGCGTCGTGGACGGGCTATACGGGCCGCGCCAACGCGACGGTGGCCTACGAAAACCACATGGGCCGCTACTACATCCGCCCGACCGTGGCGCTCGACTACTTCCATATGAGCGAGGGCGGCTACGACGAACGCTACGGCGGCGCCAGCTTCGCCCAACACATCGAGTCCCGCAGCTCGGACCGGCTGGCCGGCGTGGTGAAGGTGGTGATCGGCGCCGACTACGGCCGCGAGGTCTGGTGGCGGCCGGAACTGACGCTCGGCTACCGCGACGTCCTCTCCGGCAAGATCGGCGACACGGTCGCCAACTTCCAGGGCGGCTCGCCGTTCGTGATGGCCGCGGCCGATCCGAAGGGCGGCGCCGCCATCGTGGGCCTGGCGCTGCGCGCCGGCACGCCGATGTCCTACGTGGCCGCCGAAATCCAGATGGAACGCTTCCGGCACGAGCAGCGGTACAACGCGCTGCTCTCTGGCCGGGTGATGTTCTGATCTGA
>CAMLKO010000136.1 GCA_946480495.1 uncultured Caulobacteraceae bacterium | reverse complement strand
TGGTGCCGGCTGAGGGACTTGAACCCCCGACCTTCGGTTTACAAAACCGCTGCTCTACCAACTGAGCTAAGCCGGCGCGGGCGGGTTTATGCCTCAGGCGTCCCGCCCGCGCCAGCCGCTGAAGTCAGGCCGCCGCGGCGGATTTCGCCGGAAGCCGCACAACCGCGACCGCCGCGCCCATCACCGCGTAGGACACCAGCAGGTAGCCGAAGTTGATCGGGATCAGCCCGGTGTTCGCGCCGGCGTAGATGTAGGACATCGCGTCGGTCGTGCAGGCGAAGAAGATCGCCGCCAGCAGTCCCGTGGTCGCCCCGCCGACGAGCCCCGTTCCGCCCGCCTTGCCGATCAGCCAGCTGAGACCGATGGCCACCACCAGCTCGTTGACGGCGCCCAGCACCATCGAGGTCGTCGAGCCGCCCGTGTCGCCCTGGACGCCTGAAAGCGCCATCCACTGCGCCTGGAAGGCCATGCCGTACCAGACGATACCGATCACTTCAGCGAGGATGACCGCAACGATCACGCCCGCCCAATTGATACCCTTCATGCGTAAGCCCCCGTTCTGCGTATCGCGGGGCGGGTCAGTCGAAGGGGCCGGACGCCCCGCAGGTCCGGTCGACGCGGAGGCTACGCCCGTTAACCTTGGCCGTACAGCGCGGCTTTTATCCGCTGGCCCCCACGTCTATATGCCCCCGCCATGGCCCGCATCCTGATCACCTCCGCCCTGCCGTACATCAACGGCATCAAGCACCTCGGAAACCTGGCGGGCTCGATGCTGCCGGCGGACGTCTATGCGCGCTTCCAGCGGGCGAGGGGGCACGAGACGCTTTATATCTGCGCCACCGACGAGCACGGCACGCCGGCCGAGCTGGCCGCCGCCGAAGCGGGGCAGGATGTCGCCACCTACTGCGCCGAGCAGCACATCCTGCAGCACGACGTCGGCCGCGCGTTCGGGCTGTCGTGGGACTGGTTCGGCCGCTCGTCGTCGCCGCAGAACCACCGGTTGACCCAGCACTTCGCCGAGGTGCTGGAGAAGAACGGGCTGATCGAGGAGCGGACCGATGAGATGGTCTACTCCATCGACGACAAGCGCTTCCTGCCGGACCGCTACGTCGAGGGCATCTGCCCGATCTGCGCCTATCCGAAGGCGCGCGGCGACCAGTGCGACAACTGCGGTTCGCTGCTCGATCCCGTCGATCTGAAGGAGCCGTACTCGGTCATCTCCGGCTCGCGGAACATCGAGGTGCGCCAGACGCGCCACCTCTACCTGCTGCAGACGAAGCTGGCCGAGCGCATCCGCGAATGGGTCGACAGCCGCGAGAACTGGCCGCTGCTGGCCAAGTCCATCGCCTACAAGCACCTCGACGAGGGCCTGATCGACCGCGGCATCACCCGCGACCTCGAATGGGGCGTGCCGGTGATGAAGGACGGCGTTCCGCGCCCAGGCTTCGAGGACAAGGTCTTCTACGTCTGGTTCGACGCGCCCATCGAATACATTGCCGCCACCGCCGAGTGGGCGGACGCCAACGGCGGCGACTGGGAGCGCTGGTGGCGCACCGACAAGGGCGCCGACGACGTGCGCTACGTCGAGTTCATGGGCAAGGACAACGTCGCCTTCCACACGGTCAGCTTCCCCGCGACCATCCTGGGCTCCGGCGAGCCGTGGAAGATGGTCGACATGCTGAAGGCCTTCAACTGGCTCAACTGGTACGGCGGCAAGTTCTCCACCTCGCAAAAGCGCGGCGTGTTCATGGACGCGGCGATCGAGCTGCTGCCGGCGGACCTGTGGCGCTGGTACCTGACGGCCAACGCGCCGGAGGGCTCGGACACCGCCTTCACCTGGGAGCAGTTCGCCAGCGCCGTGAACCGCGACCTGGCCGACGTGCTCGGCAACTTCGTCAACCGCATCGTCAAATTCTGCGAGAGCCGGTTCGACGGCGTCGTGCCCGAGGGCGGCGAGCCGGGCCCGCTGGAGGAGAAGCTCTACGCCGACGTCTCAGCGCAGCTCGCCGAACTGACGGCGCAGATGGAGGCGATCGAGGTCCGCAAGTCGGCCCAGACGCTCAGGGCGCTGTGGGTGCTCGGCAACGAGTACCTGCAGGAAGCCGCCCCCTGGACGGCGATCAAGACCGATCCGGCCCGCGCGGCGGTGATCGTCCGTACCGCCCTGAACCTCGCCGGCCTCTACGCCCGCGTCTCCGCGCCCTTCATCCCGTTCGCGGCGGAGAAGATCACTGAGGCGCTTGGCCAGCCTTTCCCGCCGGCCTGGCCGACAGCCAACGCCGCCGCCGAGCTGTCGCGCATCGAAGCGGGCCGGGCCGTCACCGCGCCGGAGGTGCTGTTCCGCAAGATCGAGGACGCCCAGATCGCCGAGTGGACCGAACGCTTCGGCGGGGCCGAGGACTAGCGCATGTCGTCGGCCTGCTCCTGCGGCCCGATCGGCGCGAAGGTCATCACCGCGTTGTAGTCGGCGGCCTTGTGCATCCGCACGATCACCTGCCGGTGGCCTTCCCAGATCATGTGCAGGGCGACGTAGAGCACGATGACCAGGCCCACGTAGCCCAGCCACCGCCAGCGATGCAGCAGCCTGGCGATCCAGCTCGCCGCCAGGCCCATCAGGGTAATCGACAGCAGCAGGCCGAACACCAGCACGCCCGGGTGTTCCCGCGCCGCGCCCGCCACCGCCAGCACGTTGTCCAGCGACATCGAGATGTCGGCGACCAGGATCTGGATCAGCGCCTGCATCAGCGTCTTGCGCTTGACGGGGATGGCGGCCGCGCCTTCGGGATCGCCGTCGGTGATCGGTACGCCGGTGGCGTCCTCCAGCGCGACCTCGCCCTCGGCCATCTGCGTGTGCTCGCGCAAGTCGCGCCACATCTTCCAGCAGACCCACAGCAGCAGGATGCCGCCGGCGAGCAGCAGGCCGATGATGTGGAGCAGCCGCACCGCCACCAGCGCAAAGCCGATCAGCATCACCACGGCGGCCGAAAGGCCCAGCACGATGGCGCGGCGGCGGTCCTTGGCGGGAAGGCCGGCCGCCGCCATGCCGACGGCGACGGCGTTATCCCCCGCCAGCGTCAGGTCGATCATGACGACCTGCAGAAAGGCGATGAGCGGACCGCCGGCGGCGAGGAGGCTTTGCATGGGGCCTCAATGCGTCAGCGGAGCCGTTCGTTCAAGGCCGCGCCCGGCTGGCCTCATAAAGGGCGATGGCCGCGGCGTTGGAGACGTTCAGGCTCTCGAAGCCCCCCGGCATCGCAATCCTGGCCAGCGTATCGCAGTGTTCGGCCACCAGCCGCCGGATGCCTTCGCCTTCGGAACCGAGCACCAGCACCGTGGGCCGGCCATCCAGGGCCTCGTCCAGAGTGGCCTCGGCCGAGCCGTCCAGCCCCACCGCCCGCCAGCCGAGATCGGCCAGCCGTTCCAGCGCGCGCGACAGGTTTACCGCCACCGCGTGAGGCACCTTGTCGATGGCCCCCGCCGCCGCCTTCGCCAGCGCGCCGGAGAGCGTAGGAGCGTGGCGATCCTGCAGGATCACGCCCTTCGCGCCGAACGCGGCCGCCGAGCGGAAGATGGCGCCGATGTTCTGCGGGTCGGTGATCTGGTCGAGCATGACCAGCACGCCCGAGGCGTCTTCGCTGATCTCGTCGACGGACAGGGCAGGAGGCGGGTCGATCTTCAGCGCGATCCCCTGATGCACCGCGCTCGCCGGAAGCTGGCGGGCGATGTCCTGGGCGTCGAAGATCTCCAGGCCCGCGCGGCCTTCGTACTTCCTCGCGCGCTCGGGCGTGACCAGCAGGCGCTTGACCTCGCCGCGCGCCGGATTGGCGAGCGCGGCCTCCACCGCATGCACCCCCCAGACCCAGTCCTTCGCGTCGGCTTCCGGCGCGCGGAACGGCCGTCCGCGGTGGGGTTTTCCGCCCCCTGCGCGAGAGGGGTCCCAGCCCCTTTTGCGGTCGTTGCGTTCGCGATTTGCCGACACTATAAGACGCGCTCCTTTTGGGGCCCCTCAGCTCTCCCTACCTACGGAGGGCCGAGCCGCCAAGGAAAGCCTTGTCGCGCGCGGGGGAATGTCCCGAGTGGCAAAGGGGGCGGACTGTAAATCCGCTGGCGTCAGCCTTCGTAGGTTCGAGTCCTACTTCCCCCACCACGCGCGGCGGAGCGAACCTTGAAGGATGAGGGGATCAGGAAGTGGGGAGACCAGGGCGACCCGCCCCTAGGCGCGGGTATAGCACAATGGTAGTGCAGCAGCCTTCCAAGCTGAGGATGCGGGTTCGATTCCCGCTACCCGCTCCAGGCTTCTCCGAGTAATCACCGCCGGCGCAGAGATCGGGAAAAGAACGATGGCCAAGGAAAAGTTCAACCGCAACAAGCCGCACTGCAACATCGGCACGATTG
>CAMLKO010000135.1 GCA_946480495.1 uncultured Caulobacteraceae bacterium | reverse complement strand
CGCCGGACAGGTGGCCGAGTGGTTTAAGGCAGCGGTCTTGAAAACCGCCGTAGGTGAGAGCCTACCGTGGGTTCGAATCCCACCCTGTCCGCCATTCGCCGCCTAGATATCCACGCAGATCTTGCCGAAGTGCTTGTTGCTCTCCTGGTGGCGGAAGGCGTCGGCGAGGCGTTCGAGCGGGAAGTGGGTGTCGATCACGGGCTTGATGGCGTTGGCCTCGACGGCGCGGATCAGGTCGAGCTGGTGGCGGCGGCTGCCGACGGTCAGGCCGATCACCCGCAGGTTCTTGGCCATGATCAGCACGGTCGGGATCGGCCCCGCCACGCCCGCCAGCACGCCGATGACCGAGATGTGGCCGCCGACGCGGGCGGCGTTGATCGACTCCGGCATGGTGCCCGAGCCGCCGATCTCGACGACGTGGTCGACGCCGCGGCCGTCGGTGAGCTTGCGCGCGGCGGCGCCCCAGCTGGGCTCGGACTTGTAGTTGATCAGGTGGTCGGCACCGAGGCGTTTAAGCCGCTCCAGCTTCTCGTCGGAGGATGAGGTGGCGATCACGGTGGCGCCCATCGCCTTGGCCAGCTGCAGCGCGAAGATCGACACGCCGCCGCTGCCCTGGACCAGCACGGTGTCGCCGGCCTTCAGCGCGCCGTTGGGGACCAGCGCCCGCCAGGCGGTGACGCCGGCGCAGGTCAGGGTGGCGGCCTCGGCGTGGCTGTAGCCCTGCGGCTGGCGGGTGAAGGCAGTGGCGGGCATGGTCACCCGCTCGCGGGCGTAGCCGTCCATGCCGTCGCCAGGCACGCGGGTGAAGCCGCGGTCGGGGACGTCGCCATCCAGCCAGTCGGGGAAGAAGGTGGAGACGACCGCGTCGCCCGCCTTGAACTCGGTGACGCCTTCGCCGACCGCCTCGACCACGCCCGCGCCGTCGGACATCGGGATGCGGCCTTCGGGCGTGGGGATGCCGCCGATGACGACGACATAGTCGTGGTAGTTCAGCGAACTCGCCTTCAGCCGCACGGTGATCTCGCCCGGTCCGGGGGCGGCGGGTTCGGCCATCTCGACGAGCTTGAGGTTGTCGAGCGAGGCGGGGTGGCGGATCTGGATGGCGTGCATTGGGTCACCTGTTGTTACAGGTGAGACTAGAGCGCCCTTGCCGGTGCGTCAGTCCATAGGCCCTGTTCAGCAGCGCTTTCGGCGGGCTAGCCTGCGGGCTTCCAAAAGGCTGGGATCGTCATGGACGCCGCTGAAGACCCGAACTCCATTCTGCTGGGCTTTTCCGACCATCCGGAGACGCTGAGGCTCGACCGCGCCAACCGGCACGGGATCGTGGCCGGCGCGACGGGCACCGGCAAGACCGTGACGCTGCAGATCATGGCGCAGGCCTTCTCCGACGCCGGCGTCCCGGTGTTCGCCGCCGACGTGAAGGGCGACCTCTCCGGCGTCAGCCAGCCCGGCGCGCCGGGCGACAAGCTGCTGGCCCGGGCGGCGGCCATGGGCCTGACGCTGCACCCGGACGCCCCGCCGGTGATCTTCTGGGACCTGTTCGGCCAGAAGGGCCACCCGATCCGCACGACGGTCTCGGAGATGGGGCCGCTTCTGATGTCGCGGCTGCTGGAGCTGAACGACGTGCAGGAGGGCGTGCTGACGGTCGCCTTCCATGTCGCCGATTCCGAAGGGCTGCTGCTGCTCGACGTGAAGGACCTGCGCGCGGCGCTGACCTACGTCTCCGACAACGCCAGGGACATCGGGGCGACCTTCGGCAACGTCTCGCCGACCACGGTCGCCACCATCCAGCGCAAGCTGCTGATGCTGGAGACGCAGGGCGCGATGGGCTTCTTCGGCGAGCCGGCGCTGCAGCTTCCCGACCTGATGCGGACGGACGGGTCGGGGAGGGGCTACGTCAACATCCTGGCGGCCGACCAGCTGATCGCCAGCCCGCGCGCCTATTCGACCTTCCTGCTGTGGCTGCTGTCGGAGCTGTTCGAGGACCTGCCGGAGGTCGGCGACCCGGAGAAGCCCAGGCTCGTCTTCTTCTTCGACGAGGCGCACCTGCTGTTTCGCGATGCGCCCAAGCCCCTGCTGGAGAAGGTCGAGCAGGTGGTGCGGCTGATCCGCTCGAAGGGCGTGGGCGTCTATTTCGTGACCCAGAACCCGGCCGATATTCCCGACCCGGTGCTGGCCCAGCTCGGGGCGCGCGTGCAGCACGCGCTGCGGGCCTATACGCCGATCGAGCAGAAGGGCCTGAGGGCCGCGGCGCAGTCCTTCCGCCCCAACCCCGCCTTCGACACCGCGCAGGCCATCCAGGGGCTGGGCGTCGGCGAGGCGCTGGTCTCGGTGCTCGACGAGAAGGGCGCGCCGACCATGGTGCAGAAGACCATGATCCGCCCGCCCAACTCCCGCATCGGCCCGATCACCGAGGCGGAGCGGGCGGCGACGATGGCGCGCAGTCCGGTGGGCGCGCTCTACGACCGCTCGCTCGACCGCGAATCCGCCTTCGAGGTGCTCAAGCAGCGCGCCGACCAGAAGCTCGCCACCGCCGTGCCGCCGACCTCGTCGGCCCCCACGCCCCAGTGGGGCCAGCCGGCGCCCCGGCCGCGCGCATCCAACCGCCAGTCGATGGCCGAAGCCGCCGCCAAGTCCTTCGTGCGCACGGTCGCCAGCCAGGTCGGCCGCGAGCTGTTGCGCGGGATGCTGGGCAGTCTCAGACGATAACAGGCGCTACTCAACCGGCGCGCTTCTGCCCACTTCGGGTAAGATGAAGAAGGACGGTGGCCGGGGCATTAACCCTGAACAGCGCAGCTTGGCGGCATTCAAGGGCCCGCTCCCGGGCCGCCGCCAGGGCATGAAACATGCGCCGCCTTCTTGGGCTGTCCGCCGCGACAGCCGCGCTCGCCATCGCCGCCCCGGCCATGGCCCAGACCTCCGCCACGCAGAGCGCCACCGGCTCGGCGACGGTGATCGCGCCGATCAGCCTCGCCAAGACGTCCGACCTGGCGTTCGGGACGGTCGTGAAGCCGACCAGCGGCTCGAACAGCGTCCTTATCAACGCGACGAGCGGCGCGCGGACGCTGACCGGCGGCGGCGATGCGGCGCTGGCGACTTCGACCACCTCGCGGGCGGCCTATACCGTCAGCGGGGAAGGGGGGCAGACCTTCTCCATCACCGCGCCGGCCAGCTTCGACATGACGCGCTCGGGCGGGTCGGAGGTGCTGACCGTGACGGTCACGAAGACCGGAACCAGCGGCACGCTCAGCGGCTCGATCGGCAGCGCGGGCTCGGCCAGCGTCGGGGTCGGCGGCAGCTTCGGCGTCAGCAGCTCGACCGTCAGCGGCGCCTACAGCGGCACGTTTGACGTCACCACCGCCTACAACTGAGCCCTAGAGCTCGCCGGTCGCCACCCAGCGGGCGCAGTCGGCGCCGAGCTTGTCGACGGCCATCTGTTCGTAGGCGGCGCTGTCGGCGGGGGTCAGCACGTCCTTCCAGCGGCCGTTCGAGCCCTTGTTGATGAACTGGCCGGCGCCGCCTTCGAAGATCAGGCCGCCGAGCGGGGCCATCTTCTCGGCGTTGGCCTTCATCCAGTCGAAGGTGCAGTGCTCGACCACGGTCGGCCACGTCTCCTTAGGGATGTCGACCTCGAGGAAGTCGGCCAGCGCACGCATCTCGCCTTCGAGGTCGGCCTTCAGGCGGTTGAAGTGGATCAGCTTCACGTTGGGCAGGTGGCGGGCTTCCCACCAGCTGGCGACGTTTTCCCAGAACGGCCAGAACGGGTGGCCGTCCTTCTCCAGCCATTCCAGGAAGTAGGCGCGCTGGTCGGGGTTGGGCTTCTCGATCGGCGGGCCGACCAGGCCCGGCGTGTTGTTGAGCGCCATGTACCAGAGCTCGTTGGCGCTGACGTGGTGGTTGTACATGCTCCAGACCACGTCGCGGCCGTCGCGGCCGATGTAGATGTATTTGGCCTGCGGCGAGAACACGAGCGCGTCCAGCGGCAGGTGGGTCTTGATCACCCGGCGGTGTTCCTGGGCCTCCAGCTTCTCCTTGGTGTCGGGCGGCATGATGCGCAGGTCGAGCCAGGGCGAGATCTCGTGGACCTTCACCTCCGGGTCGCCCTGGAAGAGCAGCTGGCCGACGATCTGCTGCGTCCAGGTGGTGCCGGACTTGGCGTAGGTGGCCACGATCACGTCGTCGCCCCGGAACTTGAAGTCGTTCCAGACGGTCGAGTTGAAGTGGTGGTTATGGAACTCGCGCGTCTTGCGCGGCCAGGCGATGTCGGCGGCGGGCATTTAGGCGTTCCTCGATGAACTGGAGGCCGTGATACCGCCGTTATCCAGGGCGGCCAATCCGCCGTTTCGCCTAGGGGGTCTGCGGATTTGCAGCCGGGCAGGCGATCAGGCCGATATCGCCG
>CAMLKO010000134.1 GCA_946480495.1 uncultured Caulobacteraceae bacterium | reverse complement strand
CGCGGCATGATCCGCCAGCATCAGTTCGTGAAGTGCGAGCTCGTCTCCATCACCACGCCCGACGCCTCGCCCGACGAGCATGAACGCATGACAAGCTGCGCCGAGCAGGTGCTGCAGAAGCTCGGCCTCGCCTACCGCACCATGCTGCTGTGCGCCGGCGACATGGGCTTTGGCGCGCGCAAGACCTACGACCTGGAGGTCTGGCTGCCCTCGCAGAACACCTACCGCGAGATCAGCTCCTGCTCGAACTGCGGGGACTTCCAGGCGCGCCGCATGGACGCCCGCTATCGGCCGGCCGGCGAAAAGGGCACGCGGTTCGTTCACACCCTCAACGGCTCAGGTCTTGCTGTAGGCCGCACGCTGGTGGCGGTGCTGGAGAACTACCAGGACGAGGGCGGCCGCATCGCCATTCCCGACGCGCTGGTCCCCTACATGGGCGGGGTCACGCACCTCGAGCCATGAGGATCCTCTGCACCAACGACGATGGAATCCATGCCGAGGGGCTGGCCAGCCTGGAACGGATCGCCCGTGCGCTGACCGACGACGTCTGGGTGGTCGCCCCCGAGATCGAGCAGTCGGGCGCGAGCCGCGCGCTGACGCTGTCGATCCCGCTGCGGGTCCGCAAGCTGGACGAACGCCGCTTCGCCGTCTCCGGCACGCCGACCGACTGCGTGGAACTGGCGGTGCAGGACCTGCTGGGCGAGGTGAAGCCCGATCTCGTCCTCTCCGGCGTCAACCGCGGCCAGAACCTCGCCGAGGACGTCACCTTCTCCGGCACGGTCGCCGGCGCGCTGCAGGGCATGGCGCTGGGCGTGCCCTCGATCGCGCTTTCGCAGGCCATGCGCATCTTCCACGACGGCGAGAAGGCGCTCTACGAGACCGCCGAGGCGCACGGCCCCGCCGTGATCCAGCGGCTGATCGAGGTCGGCTGGCCGAAGAACGTGATGATCAACATCAACTTTCCCGACGTCGCGCCCGGCGAGGTCAGGGAGGTCGAGGTCACCCGCCAGGGCTTTCGCGACTTCAAGCACATGCACGCCGAGCGCCGCACCGACCTGCGCGGGCGCGACTATTACTGGATGGGTTTCAAGGGCCAGCTGTCCAATCCGCCGGCAGGAACCGACCTTCGCGCCATCTACGACGGAAAAATATCCGTAACCCCCCTTCACATCGACCTCACGCACGTGGAAACGGTGCATGCGTTGAAGGGTGTGTTGGGCGGAGCTCCGCCGAAACTATGAGCATGGCGCAGGTGGAAGAGGACGACACTCCCGAGACCCGGCACGCGCGCCTGATCCTGGCGCTGCGCTCGCAGGGCGTGACGGACCCGAAGGTCCTCAACGCCATCGAGAAGACGCCGCGCGAGCTGTTCACGCCGGACCTGTTCAAGGAACGGGCCTGGGAGGACTCGGCGCTGCCCATCGCCTGCGGCCAGACCATCAGCCAGCCGTTCATCGTCGGCACCATGACCCAGGCGCTGACCATCGAGCCGCGCTGCCGGGTGCTGGAGATCGGCACGGGGTCCGGCTACCAGACCGCCATCCTCGCCAGGCTCGCGCGCCTCGTCTACACGGTGGAGCGCTACCGCACGTTGCTTCGCGAGGCCGAGGAGCGGTTCAAGACGCTCCAGCTGACCAACATCATCACCCGTTTTGGCGACGGGGGCGAAGGTTGGCCCGAACAGGCGCCTTTTGACCGCATTCTGGTCACCGCGGCGGCGCCTGATGAACCCAAGAAACTGCTGGCCCAGCTGAAGCCGAACGGAGTCCTTGTCGCTCCGATCGGCAAGGGGCCCGTCCAGAGCCTTCGCCGGTACGCCGGCGACGGCAAGGGCGGTTTCAAGGTCGAGCTGCTCGGCGACGTGCGCTTCGTGCCCCTTCTCGACGGGGTGGCGCGCGAGCTCTGAGCAAACGGGGGACGGAAAAAAAGACGCGGGGGCGTGAACGTGCTTAACGGGCGGTTAACACCCGGCAGGCCACCTCAGTGAAGTTTAGGAAGGGAGCGCCGGATGACGCACTTCTGGACCCGGGCATCGGCGATCGCATTGGCGGGAGCGGCGCTTGGCGCCTGCACCACGCCGCAATACCCGCTGGAGGCGGGGCAGCCGCGCGGCGCGCCGCTGACCATGCCCACGCCGAATTTCCCGATCGTCCCCCCGGCCGATCAGCCGATGGCCGCGCAGGCGGCGGCGCCCGCCGTGACCGCGCCGACCGCCACCGCGCCGGTCGAGAGCCAGGCCCTGCCGCCGCCGGGGGCCTCGACCGTGAGCGCGCCCACGGCGGTGGCTTCGCAGCCGCTGGCCCCGCTCGCCCCGCCGCCTCCGCCGCAGATGGTCCCGACCACCGTCACCGAGACCACCACCGTCCCGGTCGCGGCCGGCCGTGTCGTGACCGTGCAGGGCAAGCCTGACACCTACGTCGTCCGCAAGGGCGACCACGTCGACGCCATCGCCCGCAAGCTCGGCACCACGCGCAGGCAGCTCGTTCGGGACAACGACCTGAAGAGCCCCTACCGCGTGCACCCGGGCGACCGGCTGGTCGGGCCCTCGACCACCGCCAAGGCCTATGTGGTCGAAAGCGGCGACACCCTCTACGCCGTGGCCCGCCGCTTCAGCGTGACGCCCGGCCGGCTGGCCGACGTCAACGACATTTCCGCCACCGCCGGCCTTCGCACCGGCCAGAAGCTGACCCTGCCCAAGAGCTACAAGGATGTGGGGCCCGGCAAGAAGACGGTGACCACCACCCGCACGGTGATGAAGCCGGCGCCGGCGCCGGTTACGAGCGCCGTTCAGACGGTGACGCAGAGCCAGACCCCGACGCCTGTTTCCACGACCCTGGCGCCGACCACGACGATCAGCACGACCACGACGACGACTGTTCCCGCGCCGAAACCGTACACGCCGCCCGTCTACACCGCCCCACCGGCGCCAAAGCCCTACGTCCCTCCGGTGACGACTGCGCCGAAGCCCTACACGCCTCCGGTGACCACGACGGTTCCCGCGCCGAGACCTTACACACCGCCGGTCTACACCGCTCCGCCGGCGCCAAAGCCCTACGCGCCGCCGATGACGACGGCCCCGATCGGCAAGCCCTACACCCCCTCGCCCTCGCCCTACGCGCCGCCGACGACATCGTCGGTCCCGCCGATCGTGCAGAGCAGCGCGCCGCCGACCGACGCGGAGGTCGCCGCGGCCGGGGCCGGGCGCTTCGTGCAGCCGGTGACGGGCACGACGCTCTCCTCCTTCGGCCCGATGATGGGCGGCCAGCGCAACGACGGCATCGACATCGCCGCGCCGGCCGGAACGCCCGTCCGCTCAGCCGCGGCAGGGGAGGTGGTCTACGCCGGCGACCAGGTGCCGGGCTTCGGCAACCTCGTGCTGGTCAAGCACGACGGCGGCTGGGTGACGGCCTACGCCCACCTCGGCCGCGTCGATGTGAAGATGCGCGACCGGGTCATGCAAGGTCAGGAAATCGGCCAGGTGGGCTCCACCGGCGGCGTCAGCCAGCCGCAGCTCCACTTCGAGGTCCGCTACGCCCCGACCCCGCAGGACAAGGCCCGCCCCATCGACCCGCAGTTGGTGCTGCCGCACTAGAGGTTTTTGCCGAGCTCCCCCGCCAGGTCGCGGATGAACTGCCAGGCCACGCGGCCTGAGCGGGCGCCGCGCAGCTGGGCCCACTGCAGCGCCCGGCGGTCGAGATCGGAGACCTTCAGCCCAAACCGGCTCGCATAGGCGCGCACGGCGGCGAGGTAGGCGTCCTGGTCCATGGCCGGGAAGCCGATCCACAGGCCGAAGCGGTCGGAGACGCTGACCTCCTCCTCGGCGTCCTCGGCGGCGGAGATCAGGCCGCGGCCTTCGTGGTGGTCGCGCGGCATCAGGTGGCGGCGATTGGAAGTCGCGACGAACAGTACGTTGTCCGGCGGCCCGGCGACGCCGCCCTCCAGCGCCGACTTCAGCGCCTTGGCCGCGGCCGCGCCCTCCTCGAAGGATAGGTCGTCGCACAGCACCACGAACCGCTCGGCCCGCCCGCGCAGCTGATCGAACAGGGCGGGGAGGGCGGTGACCTGGTCGCGGTCGACCTCTACCAGCTTCAACCCGTCGGATGCCTTGGCCACCTCCATGAACGCCGCCTTGGCGATGGAGCTCTTGCCCGTGCCGCGCACGCCCCACAGCAGGGCGTGGTTGGACGGCAGTCCCTTGGCGAACCGCTCCAGGTTCGAGACGAACCGCGCCTTCTGCCGCTCGATCCCGACCAGCAAATCCAGCGGCAGCGGAAAGTCCGGCGCGGGCAGGAAGGCGCCGCTCGCCGGATCGTGCCTGAACAGCCGCGCGCCCTCGAACGAGGGCTCGGCCGCGCGCGGCGGGGCGATGCGCTCCAGCGCCTCGGCGATGCGGCTCAGCAGG